>JAPSIX010000319.1 GCA_031178475.1 Microbacterium sp.
TCGTGCGCGCCCAGATGCAGATCGCCGCCGGCGCCACCCTCACCGAGCTGGGGCTGGAGCAGGACGACATCCAGCTGCGCGGCGCCGCGCTGCAGTGCCGCATCACCACCGAGGACCCCACGCAGGGCTTCCGGCCCGACACCGGAAAGATCACCACTTACCGTTCGCCCGGCGGGGCCGGCATCCGTCTCGACGGCGGCACCACCGCTGCCGGCGCGCAGGTGAGCCCCTACTTCGACTCCATGCTGTCGAAGCTGACCTGCCGCGGGCGCACCTTCGAAGGCGCCGTCTCGCGAGCCCGTCGCGCGCTGGCGGAGTTCCGCATCCGAGGCGTGTCGACGAACATCCCATTCTTACAGGCGGTGCTCGACGACCCGGCGTTCTGCGCGGGTGATCTGTCGACGTCGTTCATCGACGAGCGCCCCGAGCTGCTGCGCGGCCACGTCTCGAAGGATCGCGGAACCAAGCTGCTGAACTGGCTGGTGGACGTGACGGTCAACAAGCCGCACGGCGAGCACCCGCGCACCGCGCGGCCCGCGCACAAGCTGCCGCAGATCGACCTGGGCGTCGAACCGCCCGCCGGCTCCCGGCAGCGGCTGCAGCAGCTCGGCCCTGCCGCGTACGCCGCCGATCTGCGCAACCAGACCGCTCTTGCCGTCACAGAGACGACGTTCCGCGACGCGCATCAGTCTCTGCTCGCGACGCGCGTGCGCACCCGCGATCTCGTGGCGGTGGCACCGTACGTGGCACGGATGACGCCGCAGCTGCTGTCGGTCGAGGCGTGGGGTGGCGCCACGTACGACGTGGCTCTGCGCTTCCTCGCCGAAGACCCGTGGGAGCGCCTCGCAGCGCTCCGCGAAGCGCTTCCGAACATCAACATCCAGATGCTGCTGCGCGGCCGCAACACCGTCGGGTACACGCCGTACCCGACCGAAGTCACCGACGCGTTCGTGCAGGAGGCCGCCGCGACCGGCGTCGACATCTTCCGCATCTTCGACGCCCTCAACGACGTGTCGCAGATGCGTCCCGCCATCGATGCCGTGCTCGGCACGGGTACGGCCATCGCGGAGGCGGCGCTCTGCTACACCGGCGATCTGCTGAACCCCACCGAGGACCTCTACACGCTGGACTACTACCTGCGCCTCGCCGAGCAGATCGTCGAGGCGGGCGCCCACGTGATCGGCATCAAGGACATGGCCGGGCTGCTGCGCCCGGCGGCTGCGGCGAAGCTGGTCACGGCGCTGCGTGAGCGGTTCGATCAGCCGGTGCACGTGCACACGCACGACACCGCTGGCGGGCAGCTGGCGACACTGCTCGCCGCGAGCGGGGCCGGCGCGGATGCCGTCGACGTGGCCTCCGCTCCGATGGCGGGCACCACCAGTCAACCGCCGCTGTCGGCGCTGGTCGCCGCACTCGCGCACACCGAGCGCGACACCGGGATCGACCTGCAGGCGGCATCCGACCTCGAACCGTACTGGGAGGCGACCCGCCACCTGTACCGGCCGTTCGAGT
>JAPSIX010000104.1 GCA_031178475.1 Microbacterium sp.
CGTGCGCCTTCGCATACTGTTCGGAGCCCACCCGCAGCAGCGCGGTGTCCAGCATCCGGAACGCCCCGGCCAGCACGCGCTCCCGGCCGTAGCCGTCGGTGCGCAGATCACGGGTGACACCGGCGCGGACCGCCGGCATCACCTGGGCGAGCTGCAGCATCCGCTCGAACTTCTCCTTGGCCATTCGCTCGTGCCACGCGGGGTGGTAGAGGTACTGACGCCGGCCGGCCGCGTCGATGCCGGTCGCGAGGATGTGCCCGTTCTCGTAGGGGCACAGCCACACCTCGGTCCACGCCGGGGGAACCGCGAGCGCACGCAGGCGATCGAGGGTCGCCGGGTCCTCGACGCGCGCACCGTCCGCCCTGCGGTACTCGAAGCCGCGCCCGCGCCGCAGCCGACGGATACCGGGCCCGTGCGGGTCGCTCCGTCTGAGTCGCGTCATGCCTAAACGAGTACCCGGCGGTGGGGGTCCGCGCAACCCCCTCGGAGGCCGTGTGCGGGGTGGGTTAGAGTGCCGCGCATACGAACTCCTCCGTCCCGCGTCGGGGTGTCGGCACGGGGCGGAGGTCGGGGGCGATCATGGTCTCGGTCGCGGGACGCCGCGGCCGGGGCCGGCCCGCTCCGGGCGCGCCGCGCGTCCCCGACATCTCGAGCCCGAATCGATTCGATAGACTGCCACGATCCGCGTGACCGCGCGCCCCGCGCAATGCGGCGCGTGACGGCATCCCCTCCTCTCTCCCCTCAGAGATCACCATGGCCACCACCCTCACCACGGGGCGCCCCTGGCGCGTCATCCTCGCGTTCGCCCTGCCCCTGCTGATCGGCAACATCGTCCAGCAGCTGTACCAGTTCGTCGACGCGGTCGTCGTCGGCCGTCAGCTCGGCGTGAACTCACTCGCCGCCGTCGGCGCGACGGGAAGCCTGATCTTCCTGCTCATCGGCTTCGCCTGGGGGCTGTCGAGCGGCTTCGCGATACCCACAGCACAGGCGTACGGCGCGGGCGACGCGGCCGGCGTGCGGCGCTCGGTCGCCACCGGCACGCTGCTCACCGGCGCCACGAGCGTGCTGCTGACGGTGGTGGGGCCGCTGATCGCAGAACCGTTTCTCGCCCTGCTGCAGACCCCACCCGAGCTCATGGCCGAGGCGACCGTATTCACGCAGGTGACGTTCCTCGGCGGCAGCACGATCATGTTCTTCAACTACCTCGCGGCCATCATCCGGGCCATCGGCGACTCCCGCACACCACTGGTGTTTCTCACCATCTCGTGCGCCCTTAACGTGCTGCTGGTGATCCTCATGGTCGGCCCGCTGGGTGTGGCCGGCGCCGCGCTCTCGACGGTGATCGCCCAGGCCGTGTCGGTGCTGCTGTGCCTGCTGTACGTCTGGCGTCGGCTTCCCGTGCTGCACGTGCACCGCGCCGACTGGCGGGTCAGCCGCGCCGACATCGGTGAGCATCTGCGACTGGGCCTGCCGATGGGCTTCCAGGCGTCGATCATCGCCATCGGAACGCTCATCGTGCAGGTCGCCCTGAACACGCTGGGTGCGGAAGCCGTCGCGGCGTATACGACGGCTTCACGGGTGGACAGCATCGCTGTCGCGTTCCTCGCCTCACTGGGACTCGCGTCCTCGATGTACACCGCGCAGAACCTGGGTGGGCGGCGGCCCGACCGCATCCGCCGCGGCGTGATTCAGGCGATCTGGATGGCGCTCGCCGCATCAGCCGTGCTCGGTGCGCTGCTGGTCGCCTTCGGTGTGCCGATGGTGCGGTTGTTCATCGGCGAGGGCGCCGACCAGGTCGTCGAATGGGCCCACCTCATGCTGATCATCAACGGCGTCAGTTACTGGGCGCTCGGCGTGCTGTTCGTGCTCCGCGGTGCGCTGCAGGGCCTGGGCCACGCGCTGGTTCCGACGCTCGCCGGGATCGTCGAGCTGGTGATGCGGGTGGGCGCCGCGGTGGGTCTGGGCGCCCTGCTCCACTTCACCGGGGTCGCGCTCAGCAACCCGCTCGCCTGGCTGGGAGCCGCCGTGCTGCTCGTCCCCGCCTACCTGCGCGCGCACCGCTCCCTGGCCCGGATGCCGGTCGAGCCGCTCGAGCCGACTCTCACCACCCCGATGGCCGTGGTCGGCCCGACTGACGGATCGATGGTCGTTGACAGCGTCATCACCGCCACCGTGCCGATTGTGCCCCCGCGGCTGTCGCGCATCCGAGTGCCGCGCGTTCCGCGCCGACCACGACGCTGACTCGTGCACCGGCCCGACCAGCGCGGTTCCGGCATCGGTCTGGAGGATGATGCCGAATCGTTCCTTCGGCGGATGGAGGAAGTCGATCTCCCCGCGTAACCTTGGTGTCAGCACACCAGTTGGTGGGCTGAATGACACGGGGGGTCGTGCCATGTCGTCTCTTGCAGTGACGAACGCATTGATGTCGGTCTTCGTACCGATAGGGATTGCCGGAGCGGTCATCGCGCTGACCTGCGCGCTCGTCGCGACTTTCGCGCTGGCGCGCGGGTCAGCCGGTCTCGCCGGCGGCGCAATCGGCGTATGGATCGTCGGTGCCATGCTCAGCATGTGCGCCTCCTTCGCCAGCCTCTGGACGCCGGTGCTGCTCGCGCTCGTCGCACTCGGAGTCGCGCTGGTGCTCGGACCGATGCTGCGGCTGCTGCTGCGCCGCAGGCCTCGCCCCGGCGAGGCAGCTGTTGCGCGCGAAAAGACCGCGGTCGACCGGATGCCGAACGCGCGGCCTGCCGCGTCGGCGTCGGCGTCGACGGGGGTGGTTGCCGTCACGTCCTGACGCTTCGCGCAACCCCCTGGGAAAGGCACCGCCGCCCGACCTAGCCTGTCCGTTCCGTGGCCAGCGGAAGCGGAGAGGAGAAACCCATGGATCAGGCCGAGTTCACCACCGGTGACGTCGTGACGCTGTCCAAGCGCGGACAGTGGGTCAACCGAGTCGAGGGCGAGGAGGAGCTCTCTCAGAGCTACGCCTCGAAGGAGGAGGCGGTCGAGGCCGGCCGCAGCATGGCGGAGGCGGCGGGAGCGCGCCACGTCGTGCTCGACAGCGAACCCACCGGCGTGGTGACCGATGAGCAGGACGAGGCGGATGCCGCGGCCGGCGGCGGGGACCCGGACGACGATGTCGTCGAGGTGAAGGACCTGCCGTGACCTGCCGCTGAACGTCGTCGTCTGCCGTGGGCGGATCTGCCTGCGGCGGATTCCGCCGCGCCCCGGCATCCCGAAGCGCAGGCTGTCGTCATGACCGATGACAAGCCCATTCCGCACTTCGGGGCCGAGGCGCGACGCGCGCTCTTCCACGAGCGCGTCCTCGTGCTCGACGGCCCGCTCGACGACGACAACGGCACCCTCCTCATGACGCAGCTGCTCACGCTCGCAGCCGAGGATCCGGTGACCGACATCGCCCTCTGGATCCACTCCCCCGGTGGATCCGTACCTGCCATGCTCGCGATCCGCGACATCATGCGCACCGTGCCGAACGACGTCGCCACGGTCGCGCTCGGCCTGGCGTGCAGCGCCGGGCAGTTCCTCCTCTCCGCCGGCGCCAAGGGCAAGCGGCGCGCACTCGAGCACTCCCGCATCCTGCTGCATCAGGGCTCGGCCGGCATCGGCGGCTCGGCGGTGGAGATCGAGGTCCAGGCCGACGACCTGCGTCACATGCGCGACACGGTCATCGGCCTCATCGCCGACGACACGGGGCAGCCGCGCGAGCGGGTCTTCGAGGACTCGCTGCACGACCACTGGTACACCGCCGCCGAGGCGCGCGAATACGGCTTCATCGACGAGATCGTCGGATCCGTGTCGGAGGTGTTCCCGCGCCGCCGGTCACGGGTCGGTCTGGGCGCAGGGGGAGGGGATGCACGATGAGCAGTTACACGATTCCGAACGTCATCGCGCAGCATCCGCGCGGCGACCGCATCATGGACGTCTACTCGCACCTGCTGTCGGAGCGGATCGTCTACCTCGGCACCGAGGTGGATGCCGGGGTGGCCAATGCGATCATCGCGCAGCTGCTGCACCTCGACGCGGACAGCCCCGAGAGCGACGTGCAGTTCTCGATCAACTGCGCCGGCGGCGACCCGAGCGCGGCACTGGCCATCTACGACACGATGCAGCACATCCGCCCGCGCGTGACCACGACCTGCGTCGGGCAGGCGATCGGCGTCGGGGCGCTGCTCGTCGCCGCCGGCGCCCCGGGCACCCGGTCGGCTCTGCCGCATGCCCGCATCGTTCTGCATCAGCCGGCCGCGCAGACGCGCGGTGCCATCCCCGACCTCATCCTCGCCGCCGACGAGGTGGTGCGGGTGCGCTCGGACATCGAGCAGGTGCTGGCGCAGCACACCGGGCAGACCGTGGGCATTCTGCGTGCCGACACCGACCGCGACCGCGTCTTCACCGCGACCACGGCCGTGGAGTATGGGCTCATCGACCAGGTGCTCGGCCCGCGCTGAGCAGAGAGCGGATGCCGGAGTCAGGCCGCCAGGACGAACGCGGCCTGGCTCCCGGACCGACCAGCCATCGCCTGCGCCGACCCGGCTCCGCCCTTCCCCGCGTCCGACCGCTGCAGCTCGGTCGCGATGGCGCTGGTGAGCTCGAGCAGCGAGAGGTCGAGCGCTCCCGCGACGGCGGCGAGGATCTCGCTGGACGGCTCCTTCAGGCCGCGCTCGATCTCCGACAGGTACTGCGGCGAGACCCCGGCGGTCGCCGCGGTCTCGATGAGCGTGTCACCCCGATCGTGTCGTCGCCGGCGCAGCTGGGCGCCGGCCAGGTGTCGCCACAGGGGCTCCGGTTCACGCGGAACGCGGGGAGCGGGGAAGGGGACGAGCGCGGCCATGCTTCACGGTAAACAGCAGGGCGACTGTGGCTCCAGCGTTTCCGCCCAGAGCAGAACCGCGCTACCGGCGCCGCGGGCAGAGGGTGCTCGACAACCGCGGCGTAGACTGGGGAGGTCACCGATCCGAGGACTGTCATGCCCGCCCCATCCCGCCCGTTCACGGCGCGTCACGTTCAGCTGTGCCGCGCCCTGCTGGCCGCGGTCGCGGCGGTGATGATCACGTTCTCGCCCGATCATTCTGCGGCGATCGGGCTCGCGGTCTTCGGCGGCTTCGCCGTGGTCAGCGCCTTCGTGCTCGCGCTGGCCGCGGGTCTGGTCTTCCCTGCCGGACAGCGCTGGCCGTACGTGCTGATGGCCGCGATCTCCCTCCTCACGGGCATGGCCGGCAGCATCCCGGCATGGCGCGGTGACGACCTCTTCTTCGTCCTCGTGATCTCCTGGTCGGCGCTGACCGGACTCGTCGAGCTGCTCGCCGGCATCCGCTTCCGGGGCAGCGAAGGCGCACGCGACTCAATCACCGTCGGGGCGCTCGGGCTGCTCCTCGCGCTTGCGCTGCTCATCGTGCCGTCCGGCTTCGTGCAGCAGTACACGATCGAAGAGGCGGGCACGTTCTCGCTGACAGGCATCATCCTCGGTGTGGGACTGTTCGGCGGCTACGCCGCGATCGTCGCCGTCTTCCTCGGGATCGCCGGGCTCACTCCCGGGGCGAGGAACGCCGCCGACGACACGGGCAAGAACGCAGAGGCCGAGCACATGGCCGAGCATGGAGGGCACGCATGACCGACCAGAAGCCGTCTCGACGCGACATCCTGCGACCGCTGCACCTGGTCGGGATCGCCCTGGCATGCGGCATCTTCGCCATGGTGGTCACGCTCGTCTCGACCGGGGCATTCACCTCGCGCGTGAACTTCGCCATCGCGAAGGGCTCCTACGAGGGGCTCACGCCGCTCGGTCTCGGACTGGTCGTGGGCGGGGGTGCGTTCATCGTCACCCTGCTGGGGCTCGCGATGCTCATGCTCGCCATCGACCCCGCCGACGTCACCAAGCGCGTCGACCGGCCGGTGCTCTACGACCCCGAGAGCGACGGCTCCGAAGAGCCCGGCGGGGACGAGAAGCGCGACGGTTCCGCGGCCGGCACTCCTCCGGCATCCTGACGCCGCACTTCACCCCTCGGGAAAGACGAGCTGCAGCAGCCTGTCGTCCCCTTCGCGAGGGTCGCCGCGGCCGTCGGTGTTGTTCGTGAGCGCCCAGAAGGTGCCGTCGGGCCCGGGGATGACGTCGCGCAAGCGCCCGAACTCCTCGGTGTACATCGACCACGGCTCGGCATCCGCCTGACCCGCCTCGAGCACCCAGAGTCGCTCACCGCGCAAACCGGCGACGAGAAGCGCGTCGCCGACCACGGCGATGCCGCTCGGGCTGGCCTCGGCGGGGGTCCACACCGCGACCGG
>JAPSIX010000105.1 GCA_031178475.1 Microbacterium sp.
CCGACCAGGAGCCCGACGAGCGCCGCGATCAGCGGCATCGCCCGGGTGTCGCGCGCCAGGTAGTCGGCGGCGGGGTCTCCCGCCCGGCCCAGGGAAGCGTTGTGTTGGGCGACCTGCGGCGAGATGTCGGCGGACAGGTCCGGCACGAGCGTCGTGTACAGCAGGTCGGTCGTGGCCTTCGTCGTCGGGTGGGCGTCGAGCCAGCACTCGTCGAAGCGCTGCGCGCCGGCCGAGGCCGGAGCGATCGCCGCGTAACCCATGCCCGGAGGCCTGCCGTCGTCCGGGTACTCGTACGTGCCGCCGAGCCGGGTCGTGCCCGCCCGGGTGCCGATCGGGTCTCCCAGGCGCGCCCCGAGGTCCTGCGCCAGGCTCGCCGGCAGCAGCAGCCCGTCGTGCCGGGATCCGGTCGAGGCGGGCAGCATGCCCGCGTACCCCGGGCTCGCCGCGTACAGGGTGACCGCGTTCTGCGGGAGCGCGCCGAAGGCGAGGTCGCCGTCCTTCTTCAGGGCCCCGGCGGCGCGCACGCCGTCGTGCTCGGCCAATGAATCGCAGACGCGTCCGTCGATGCCGTCCTCCGCGCTGATGACGGTGATGCTCCCGCCGCGCTCGGAGAATGCCTGGGCGCGGGAGACCATGCCGGTCACCGAGATGAGGTCGAACGCGGTCAGCAGCAGGCACAGTCCCGCCAGCAGGAGCGCGAACAGCGTCGCCCGCGTGGTGCCCGAGGTCAGGTTGCGCACGGCCTCGTCTGCGACATCGACGAGACGCATGCCCGGTCGTGCGCGCCTCATGCCATCGCCTCCGCGCCGAGTCGGCCAAGGTCGATGACGTCGGTGCAGGCGTCGCGGGTGCGCTCGTCGTGGGTGGCGACGACGATGATCGTCCCCGCCGTCGCGATCCTCCCCAGCGCGTCGCTGACGGTCGCGGCGGTGCGCATGTCGAGCTGCGCGGTGGGCTCGTCGACCAGCAGCAGGTCGGGGGCCGTGGCGATCCCTCGGGCCAGCATGAGCCGCTGAGCCTCGCCGCCGGAGAGCGCGCGGAACTGCTTCTCTGCGCTCTCGGTCAGCCCGAACCGCTCGAGCAGGGCCTCTGCCCGCGCTTCGGCCTCCGGACGGGAGCATCCTTGGACGAGGTGGGCGTAGGCGACGTGGTCGAGGGCCGTGCGCCGGGAGACCCCGTGCGGGTTCTGGAAGATCCAGCCGATCTTCTCGACGCCCGCCTTCCGCACCTCGCCCTCGGTCGGCGAGATCCAGCCGGCGAGGATGCCCAGCAGCGTGCTCTTCCCGGACCCGGAGGGACCGGTGAGCGCGTACACGTGCCCGGGCTCCATCGTCACCGAGAGCTCTTCGAACAGGGGCGGCATGCCGGGGAACGCGTGACCGAGGCCATGGGTCGTCACTCGCATTCCAGCCCCGCATCCACTCGGGCCTCGATGCGCTCCGGTGCACTGGTCTCCTCGTCGAAGGCGAGGTAGGAGCGGCCGAGGCGCGAGCCGACGATCCGCACGGGAAGGGCTGCACCTTCGGCGCTGCGCACGCAGCCGTGCCCGTCGCCGGCGGTCGAGACCGCGGCGGGCGGCACGGGGTAGACCGTGATCGGCTCGACGAGCCCGAGCTCGCCGTTGACCTGCCCGCCGTCAGGGTTCGACGCGTAGCTGCGGTACGCGTCAGTCCGGGCGAGGGCTGCGAGTGCTTCCGGATCCGTGATCCGGCCGTCGTCGGTGAGCGCGATCTCGGCGTCGTCGACGGTCAGGATCCGCCCTCCGGGCACGAGGTCCTCGGGGTAGCTCTTCACCGACGCGGCGAGGATGGGCGTGGGCAGGGTCGCCAGCGCCTCGGCGGGGGCGACCGGCTGGCCGAGCCTGACTGGGCAGGTCGCCGCGACCGTCTCGGGCTGCGGCAGCCAGAGGACCCTGTCCAGTGCCAGCTCTCCGTAGCGCACGGCGACGCCGGCGTCCTCGGCGACCTTCCGGTAGGCGTTCCAGGTGGCCCAGTCGAACCATCCGGTCTTCGTGATCGGCTGGCCGAGCCGGATCAGCTCGTCCTGCAGGGCGTCGACGTCCGCGCCCTTGGCCTCGAAGGCTAGGTCTCGCCACAGCGGGGTCGTCGTGTGCAGGTTCAGCAGCGGCGCGCCGTCGACGGTGAAGGTCGACGTGCCCGATGAGATGGCCTCGCCCGCCGTGCAGGTGCTGCCGCTCAGACGGCCGGAGACGGGAGAGGCGAGCGAAAGCTCGTCCCCGAGGGTCAGTTGCAGCTGGACAGAGCGGGAGTCCTGCATCTGCTCCGCGACCAGCGTGAGCGAGGTCGGCTCCTGCGGAGTAGCCAGCGAGGACGGCACGGCCTGGTTCGCGCCGAGGACCGCGATCGAGGCGGCGACGCCCGCGGAGAGGATGCACAGCAGGGCGACCGCTCCGCCGCCGCGCCTGTGCGTGCGACGGGGAGGCCTCGTGCTGGTCTCCGGTTCGGTGCTGGCCTGGGGGCCGTCGTGGGTGCTGATGGTCCTGCTCCTCTGCTCTAGGAACACTCCGTGTTCGTAGACGAGGATTTCGCAGGGGCCGTCATGGGCCGGTGACAGAAATTGTCACCTGAATGTCACCGCGACCGAGGGGCGGGGGCCGACGGGGCCGCTCAGGCGCTGACGGGGAACCGCACCACGGCGATCAGCCCACCTCCTGGTCTGCTCGAAAGGTCGAGTTCAGCCCGGTGGAGCTCGGCGATGCGACTGGCCAGCGTGAGGCCCAGGCCCGTGCCCGCGTCGCTCGTGCCGTTCCGGCTCAGGCGCGACTCGTCACCGCGGTAGAAGGGCTCAGCCAACCGAGCGATGGTCTCGGGGTCGTGCTCGACGCCGGTGTTCTCCACCCGGAGCTCCACGGCATCGCCTGCATCAGCGACAGTGACAGAGCACCGCCCGCCCTCCGGGAGATTGTGGACGATCCCGTTGCGCACGAGGTTCGAGACCAGCGAACGCAGCAGCGCCGGGTCCCCGGCGAGCTCGGCGGGCCCGGACGCCTCGACCTCTAGCCCCACGCGGCGCTTCTCCGCCTCCGGAGCGAGCTCCTCGGCAGCGTTGCGGACCAGTGCGTCCAGGTCGATGGCCTCGGCGGCCAGGTCGGCTCCGGCCTGGCCGCGCGCGACGGAGAGCAGTGCGGCGACCAGCTGCTCCATCCTCCGGTTGGCCTCGATGGCGTCCTGCAGGTCCGGGCGCAGGTCCTCGGGCACGCGGCCCTGGCGGAGGGGCACCTGCAGCGCGGTGCGCACCGTGGCCAGCGGCGTGCGCAGTTCGTGGGAGGCGTTCGCGATGAAGCGCTCCTGGCGCGAGAACGCCTGCTCCAGCCGCTCGATCATCGAGTCGATCGTGTCGCCGAGCTGGGTGATCTCGTCCGGCGGGCCCTGCAGCGCGAGGCGCTGCGAGAGGTCGTGCTCGGTGATCTCGCTGGTCGCCGAGGTCAACCGGGAGATCCGCCGCAGCGACCGACGGGAGAGGAACCACGCCCAGCCGACGGCCACTGCGATGAAGACCCCGAGCAGCAGCGCCGACCACCCCAGGCCGTTGCGCAGCGCCTGCGCGATCACCGGGTCGGAGCTCAGCCCCGCGGGTCCGTGCGACCCGTCGTAGAGCACCTCGAAGTCTTCGGGGCCGAGGCCCGGCACCGACTCCAGCGCCTGGTCCACCTGCGCCCGGTTCGCCTCGACCTCTCGGTTCAGCAGCGCCGTGAACAGCGCATACTGGGCGACGAGCAGGAAGGTCCCGCCGACGGCGAGCGTGATGGCGATCGCCGCCGTGAGTCGGGCCCGCGAGGTCCAGGACCTCGGCGTCAGCGACGCCTTCACGAGGCAATCCTGTAGCCGAAGCCGTGCACGGTCTCGATGCTGGCCGTGCCCAGCTTCTTGCGAAGCGAGTGCACAACCGTCTTCACGACCGCCTCGTCGACGTCGTCCGAGCCCTCCCAGACGGTGTCGAACAGGGCCGACGGGCTGACCACCCCGCCGGCCGCGCGCAGCAGCTCCGTGAGGACGCCGAGCTCCTTGGGGCGCAGCCGCACCTCTGCGTCGTCAGCCCATGCGCGCTTGGCCACCGGGTCGACCCGGAGGCCGGCCCGCTCCAACGCCCCGGCCTGGCCGCGGATGCGCCGCGACATGGCCATCAGCCGGGCCAGCAGCTCGTCGTACTCGAAGGGCTTCGCGAGGTAGTCGTCCGCCCCGAGCCTGAGCCCGTCGACCTTGTCGCTGGTCTGCGACGATGCGGTCAGCATGAGGATCCTGATGGGACTGCCGGAGTCGCGCAGCGTGCGCGCCACGATGTCGCCGTGCAGCACCGGCAGATCCCTGTCCAGGACCATCAGCTCGTAGGCGCTGCGGTCGACGTAGCTCAGCGCGCTCGCGCCGTCGTGCACGACGTCGACTTCGAACCCGTCGCCGGCCAGCCCGCGGCGCAGCGCCTCGGCCAGCCTGACCTCGTCCTCCACGAGCAGCACTCTTACACCGACCACCGCGCCTCCGCCTTTTCTTCCGTCCGTCGCTCAATCTTCAAGTCCACCAGACGCGAGGTGACATCCCGGTGATAGCCGCGCCGGTCACGACCGAAGAAGCTCGTCGGTTGACAAGCGCACGACTCTACGAGAGGTCACGCCATCGAACGAGGTTCCGCCGACTTGATCGTGCGGGAATTGTCGAACTATGATCGTGCGACTATTTTCGAACGATAGGAGGCCAGGCCTTGTCACCGAGGACCTACCACCACCCCGACACCGACGAGATCGTGATCCCGCGCGTCCTCTTCGCACTCAGCGAGCCACTGCGCCTGAACATGGTGCGCACGCTCGCCGAACAGGGAGAGACCGACAGCATCGACCTCGGACCCGATCTGCCGCGCTCGACCCTGACCCACCACACGAGCCTGCTGCGCGAGTCCGGCGTGGTCTTCGTCCGCGCCGAGGGACGCAAGTGCATGATCAAGCTCCGCGACGAGGACCTCGAGGCGCGCTTCCCCGGCCTGCTCGGCACGGTGCTCAGCGGCTACGGGAGCGCCGAGGACGACCACGAGGAGGCCGACGCATGATCCGCAAGGTATGGCCGCTCGTCATTGCCGCCATCTCGCTTGGGATCGACGCCTACGTGCTCGCCGGCGTCCTCCCTCAGATGGCCGACTCGCTGACGACCACAGTGGCGATGATCGGCCTGGGCGTCACCGCATTCACCGCCGCGTACGCTCTCGCGGGTCCGCTGCTGTCGGGGCGGCTCACCCGCGGCAGCACGGCACGGGCGCTGCTCATCGCGCTTGGGCTGTTCAACCTCGGCAACCTCATCACAACCCTCGCACCGGGAATCGAAGTCTTCCTCGCCTCGCGCGTCGTAGCCGGAGTGGGCGCAGGAATCCTCACGGCCGTCGCGACCGCCACGGCCCCGCTCATGGTCGCCGACCATGAGCGGGGCCGCGCCATGTCGCTGGTGACCTTCGGCCTGTCCACTGGCACCGTTGCCGGCGTGCCGGTCGGGATGCTCATCGGCCAGAGCGCCGGATGGCGTTGGACCATGGCCCTGGTCGTGCTCATCGGCGTAATCAGCATGGCGGCGCTGGCAATCCGCGCGAAGACGCTCCCGCGTCTCGACGCGTCTGCTGGCGGAACCGCTTTCGCGGTTCTGCGATCGAGCCGGACCAGCGTCGGCGTCGCGGCAGCGTTCCTGCTGGGTGTGGCCAGTCTGGGCCTCTACACCTACCTGCTGCCTATGGCCGAGGATCGAGGGCTTGCAGGCCTGGGCTTCGCCCTGGTCTGGGCATGGGGCATCGGCGGCGTCACCGGGTCCGCGCTGATCGGCCGGCCCCTCGACCGCTTCGGCCCCAAGCCCCTGCTCATCGCATTGCCCGCCCTGCTGGCGTTGAGCTTCGCCGTAGCATGGCTGTTCTCGTCGCCGATCGTGTGGTTGATTGCGGCTGTGGTCTGGGGCGCGGCCGGCTGGGCGAGCGTTCCTACACTCCAGCAGGCGCTGACGGCGGATCGGCATACGCAGGCGATGCCGATCATCGCGTTCCAGATGGCTGCGATGTACCTCGGCTCCGCCGTCGGCGCGGCGCTCGGCGCCGCACTGCTGACTGCCGGCGTTGGAGCCGCGGATCTTGCCGCTTGGGCGCTCCTTCCCGCCGTGCTCGCGCTGGCGCTCACTGCTTGGATCGCGACGCGCGCCACAGTGCGCAAGGCACCCGAGTCTGCGCAGGTGGAGGCGTGCAGCGTCGCATGATCGAGTATCCGATGGTGCTGTGAACACATACGCGAGAACC
>JAPSIX010000320.1 GCA_031178475.1 Microbacterium sp.
TCCGTCTCGGTCTCGTCGGTGCAGGTCACCTCCGCCACGGGGGAGCGGATCGGCAACCTCGCCGTGCTCGACCTCGGCGTCAAGCAGGCCACGATCGAGAACCTCGCCGCCCGCGGCTTCGACGTGCACGTCCTGCCGCAGACCGCCACGATCGACGAGATCCGCGCGATCGACCCCGTCGCGGTGTTCTACTCGAACGGTCCGGGTGATCCGGCAGCCTCGGACGGCCACGTGGACCTGCTGCGCGAGGTGCTCGACGACGGACTGCCGTTCTTCGGCATCTGCTTCGGCAACCAGCTCCTCGGGCGCGCCCTGGGTCTGGGCACGTACAAGCTGCCGTTCGGACACCGCGGGATCAACCAGCCGGTGCTCGACAAGCACACCGGTCGCGTGGAGATCACCGCCCATAACCACGGGTTCGCGGTCGACGCGCCGCTGGACGGTCCGTTCGACAGCCCGAACGGCTACGGCAAGGTCGAGGTCAGCCACGTCGGCCTCAACGACCAGGTGGTGGAGGGTCTGCGCGCGCTCGACATTCCCGCCTTCTCCGTGCAGTACCACCCCGAGGCGGCCGCCGGTCCGCACGACGCCAACTATCTCTTCGACCGATTCCGCGACCTGGTGCTCTCCACCGTTTCGTCTCGCTCCGCTCGCTCAACGACCGAGGACAAGAATGCCTAAGCGCCCCGACATCAACTCTGTTCTCGTCATCGGATCAGGGCCGATCGTGATCGGCCAAGCCTGCGAGTTCGACTACTCCGGAACCCAGGCGTGCCGCGTGCTGCGCGAGGAGGGCGTCCGCGTCATCCTCGTCAACTCCAACCCGGCGACGATCATGACCGACCCCGACTTCGCCGACGCCACGTACATCGAACCGATCACTCCCGAGGTGATCGAGACGATCATCGCCAAGGAGAAGCCCGACGCCATCCTGCCGACCCTCGGCGGGCAGACCGCGTTGAACGCCGCCATGGCGCTGCACGAGCGCGGCATCCTCGACAAGTACGGCGTCGAGCTGATCGGCGCAAAGGTCGACGCGATCCGCAAGGGTGAGGACCGTCAGGTCTTCAAGGAGCTGGTCATCGCCGCCGGCGCCGACGTCGCGGCGTCCCGTATCTGCCACACCATGGACGAGGTGCTCGCCGGCGCCGCCGAACTCGGGTACCCGCTGGTCGTCCGCCCCAGCTTCACCATGGGCGGCCTCGGCTCCGGCTTCGCGTACGACGAGCGGGACCTGCGGCGCATCGCCGGAGCCGGGCTGCACGACTCGCCCACGAACGAGGTGCTCCTCGAGGAGTCGATCCTCGGGTGGAAGGAGTACGAGCTCGAGCTCATGCGCGACACCGCCGACAACACCGTGGTCGTGTGCTCGATCGAAAACGTCGACCCGGTCGGCGTGCACACCGGAGACTCGATCACCGTCGCCCCGGCGCTCACCCTGACCGACCGCGAGTACCAGAAGATGCGCGACATCGGCATCGACATCATCCGTGCTGTCGG
>JAPSIX010000106.1 GCA_031178475.1 Microbacterium sp.
CACACCACCCCGAACCGCACGTCGTCGTCGACGATGAACACGCTGGCCTCGACGGGCTCCTGACCTTCGACCGACATGGTGAAGGTCTGCCAACCCGCCGGCAGGTCGGCGTCGATCACCGTGTCGATCACGCCGCCGCGGTCGGCGACGACGTCGTGGGTGCGTCCACCGATCTCGACGCGGACGGTCGCGAAGCCGACCGGGATGCTGACGAAGGCGCGCCAGCCGCGCACGGCGGCGCGATCGGCGCGCGAGCCGCTCCGAACGGGTGGGACGATGAGCACGCGTCCGACGACGCGCACCCAGCCGGCTCCGCCGTACCCCGGGAACGGCACAGCGGTCGCCGAACGGCCGCGTCGGCGGGCACGGCGCTCGCGCCAGACGTGGATGCGGTGCTCGAGTCGAGCGAACCAGTGGATCTTGGCCGCGGAGGCTGAGGACATCACGTCCAGTCTTTCACGACCCGGTGACAGGATCATCCGACTCGGCCATGTGACGCTCCTCGCGTTTCGCGATGATCTTCTTCGTCAGCACCACGACGACGAGCAGGAGCAGGATCACGCCGACGAACACATAGCCGGCGTAGTGCACAGTCTGCGACAGCTCCTTGTAGCTGCCCGCGGCGGCCGAGGCGACTCCCACGTAGATGGTCGACCACAGCACACAGGCCGGGAGGGTCCAGGCGATGAACCGGCGATACCCGAACCCGCTCATCCCCACCGTCAGCGGGACGAGGGAGTGCAGCACCGGCAGGAAACGCGACAGGAAGATCGCGATTCCGCCGCGCCGGCGCAGATAGCGCTCCGAACGCACCCAGTGCCGCTCACCGATCCGTCTGCCCAACCAGGAATGCCGGATGTGCGGGCCGGCCCACCGTCCGAGCCAGAACCCGATCGACTCGCCGGCCAGAGCGCCGACGACGACTGTGCCGCCGAGGAAGACGCCCTCGACCCAGGACTCCACACCGATCGACGCCACCAGCACGACCGTGTCGCCGGGGACGATGAGACCGATCAGGATGCTCGTCTCGAGCATGATCGCCAGCCCTGCGAGCAGGGTGCGCAGCACCGGATCGACCGACTGCACGATCTCGATCGCCCAGAGCACGAAGTCGTTCACCCGACGAGCGTACGACGCAACGCACCCCGTACGCTGTGAAACGTGCCCGCACCTCTCGCCGCCCGCCACGTACCGGGATGGACGAGCACCGAATCGGTGTTCCTCGCGCTGTGCGGCGCGGAGCCCGCGGCGTTCTGGCTGGATGCCGGCACCGACGCCTCGCGCGGGTGGAGCGTCATCGGCATGGGGCGCCCCGAACCGGACCCGGAGAAGGTCAGGGCCACCCGGCTGGTCACCGGAGCGGATGCCGACGGCATCCCGTTCCGAGGCGGGTGGGTCGGCTGGCTGGACTACGAAGACGGCGCCGCGCGAGCCGGCGCTCCTGTCGCTGCGCCGCCGGCGGAACCGGGGTGGATCGCGGTGCACCGTGCGGTCGCGTTCGATCACGAGCAGCGGACGGCGTGGGCACTCGCGCCGGAAGCCGAACTGGACGCCTGGCAGGAGGAGGTCGCCGTCGCGCTCGCCGCGGCACCGCCGTCCGCCCCCGAGCCACCGGCATCGCCGACCCCTGCCCTCGCACGTCACGACGTCGCGGAGTACGCCGACCTCGTCGAACGCTGCCGTGAGGCGATCCGCCGCGGCGACGCGTACCAGCTGTGCCTCACCACCCGGTTCACGGTTCGCGGGCAGACAGAGCCCCTCGAGGTGTACCGGCGGCTGCGCCGCGCCACCCCGGCGCATCACAGCGGATTCGTGCGGATCGGCGACCGGAGCCTGCTCAGCGCGAGCCCGGAGCAGTTCCTCGAGATCCGCGGCGGCATCGTGCGCACCAGCCCCATCAAGGGCACTCGTCCGCGCGGGGCGACGGCGGACGAGGACGCGCGCCTGGCGGCCGAGCTGCGCGCCAGTGAGAAGGAGCGCGCCGAGAACGTGATGATCGTCGACCTCATGCGCAACGACCTCTCGCACATCGGCGAGCCCGGATCGGTGCGGGTGGAGCGGCTGTGGGAGGTGGAGTCGTACCCCGCCGTGCATCAACTGGTGAGCACGGTGAGCGCCCGGCTTCGTGCGGACGTGACGTTCGGTGAGCTGTGCGACGCCGCCTTTCCCGCCGGCAGCATGACAGGAGCGCCCAAGCTGTCGGCCATGACGATCCTGCACGAACTCGAACGCGCCCCCCGCGGGGTGTACTCCGGATGCTTCGGGCACGTCGGCCTGGACGGCCGCGTGGACCTGGCGATGGTGATCCGATCCGTCGTCGTGCAGGACGGAACGGCGTTCGTCGGGGCAGGTGGCGGTATCACGTGGCTCTCCGACCCGCACGCGGAGGCGGCCGAGGTCGCGACGAAGGCGCGCGCGCCGCTGGCGGCGCTGGGCGCGGACCTTCCTGCGGCGTGGGCTGCCCTCGACCGGTGAGGCTAGCCGCCGGCGGTGAGGCCGAACACCGGTCGAGTTCCGTTCACGAGCTTCCGGGCAGGATGTGCGAGTCGGTACCGGGGAAGACGAGGCCCTCGTGGCCGTCCTTCCAGCGGACCAGGTAGGGCGGAGCGCCGTCCGCACCTCGCACCTCCACGACCTCCGCCTCACGGCGGGGATCGGAGTCGGAATGCCCTTCCACGACCAAGCGGTCGCCGACCTTCGCCTGCATCGCACTCACCTCCGAGACTCGGGAAACGGTCACATCTCCAGGGTGCAGTGCTTCTGACGGCGGGGCAAGGGGCCGTGCCGTTCTGAGGGGAGCGGGGCGCATCCGAAGAAGCGATACCCTGGAATCTCCCGATTTTCCGGGCCGTTCCGCATCTGAAGATTGGCCGTTCCTTGTCCGAGCATCCGTCCGCATCCCCCATCGAGTCCGCCGAGTCGCTGTCGCCGCACGCGCTCCAGGACAAGTGGCAGAAATACTGGGCCGAGAACGACACGTTCCGGGCCGGGGGAGCCGACGACCACCGGCCGCGCAAGTACGTGCTGGCGATGTTCCCGTACCCCTCCGGCGACCTGCACATGGGTCACGCCGAGAACTACCTGTACAGCGACATCGTGGCCCGTTTCTGGCGGCACCGCGGGCACAACGTGCTCAATCCGATCGGCTGGGACTCGTTCGGGCTGCCGGCCGAGAACGCGGCCATCCGCCGCGGGGCGGACCCGCGGGAGTGGACGTATCAGAACATCGCGCAGCAGAAGGAGGGCTTCCAGGCGTACGGCGTGTCCTTCGACTGGTCGCGTGTGTTGCACACCTCCGACCCGGAGTACTACCGCTGGAACCAGTGGCTGTTCCTGAAGATGTACGAGCGGGGCCTCGCCTACCGCAAGAAGAGCCCGGTGAACTGGTGCCCGAACGACCAGACCGTGCTGGCGAACGAACAGGTCGTCGACGGCCGCTGCGAACGCTGCGGTGCGGAGGTGGTGAAGAAGAAGCTCACCCAGTGGTACTTCCGCATCACCGACTACGCCGACCGCCTGCTGGACGACCTGAACCAGCTGGAAGGACGTTGGCCGCACAAGGTGCTGCAGATGCAGCGCAACTGGATCGGCCGCTCGGTCGGTGCCGACGTCGACTTCCGCATCGAGGGCCGTGACGAGCCGGTCACGGTGTTCACCACCCGACCCGACACGCTGCACGGCGCGACGTTCTTCGTCGTCGCGCCGGACTCCGACCTGGCCGCCGAACTCGTCGAGGACGCCCCGACCGAGGTGCGCGAGCGGTTCCAGGAGTACCTGACACAGGTGCAGAAGGAGACCGAGATCGACCGGCAGTCCACTGACCGCCCGAAGACCGGCGTGTTCCTGGAGCGTTACGCCGTCAACCCGGTGAACGGCGAGCGGATGCCGATCTGGGCGGCCGACTACGTGCTCGCCGACTACGGCCACGGCGCGGTCATGGCCGTGCCCGCGCACGACCAGCGCGACCTCGACTTCGCACGCGCCTTCGACCTGCCCATCAAGGTCGTCGTCGACACCACTGCGCCGGTCACCGGCACGATTCCGGTCGTGGAGACCGACGCCGACGGCATCCCGGTCCAGGCGGATGTGCTCGACGATCTGCACCCGGCGAAGACCGGCGTCGCGCTCACCGGCGAGGGCCGGATGGTCAACTCCGGCGACCTGGACGGCCTGTCCAAGCGCAACGCCATCGCGCGCCAGATCGAGAAGCTCGAGCAGTCGGGTCTGGGCCGCGCCGCGAAGAACTATCGCCTGCGCGACTGGCTGATCTCGCGCCAGCGGTTCTGGGGCACCCCGATCCCGATGCTGCACACCGAGGACGGCCGGGTGATCCCGGTCGCCGAAGAGCAGCTGCCGGTGCGCCTGCCGAGTGTGGAGGGCCTGGATCTGTCGCCCAAGGGTTCGTCGCCCCTCGGCGCCGCGGAGTCGTGGGTGCGCACGGTCGATCCCGCCACAGGGGAGCCGGTGCTGCGCGACGCAGACACGATGGACACGTTCGTCGACAGCTCCTGGTACTACCTGCGGTTCCTGTCGCCGCAGAGCGACGAGGTCGCGTTCGACGCCGACGAGGCGCGCCGCTGGGCTCCGATCGATTCGTACATCGGCGGTGTGGAGCACGCGATCCTGCACCTGTTGTACGCGCGCTTCATCACCAAGGTGCTGTACGACATGGGGCTGGTCGAGTTCACCGAGCCGTTCTCCAGCCTGATCAACCAGGGCATGGTGATCCTCAACGGCGCGAAGATGTCGAAGTCGAAGGGCAACCTGGTGCTGTTCCAGGAGGAGCTCGACGCGCACGGCGCCGACGCGCTGCGTGTGGGTCTGGCCTTCGCCGGACCCGTCGAAGACGACAAGGACTGGGCCGACGTGTCCACGACGGGTGCGCAGAAGTTCCTCTCTCGCGCGCTGCGGGTCGCCGGTGAGGTCAGCAGCCCAGCGGGAAGCGGGTTCGATGGCGGGGATGCCGCTCTGCGGCGCGTCACGCACCACCTGCTGGCCGAAGCACCAGGGCTGGTCGAGCACACGAAGTTCAACGTGCTGGTCGCGCGCCTGATGGAGCTCGTCAATGCGATCCGCAAGACGATCGACACCGGTGCCGGCGCGGCCGACCCGGCCGTCCGCGAGGCGGCCGAGACGGTGGCCGTGATGCTGGACCTCATCGCCCCGCACACGGCGGAGGAGATGTGGGAGCTGCTCGGGCACGAGCCGTCCGTCGGGCTGGTGGCGTGGCCTGCCGCCGATCCGGCACTGCTCGTCGAAGACACCGCGACCTGCGCGGTGCAGGTCGGCGGCAAGGTGCGGGCGACGCTCGAGGTGCCGGCGAAGATCGGCGAGGCAGAGCTCGAGGCACTGGCCCGCGGCGACGAGCGCGTCCAGCGCGCCCTCGCCGGCAAGGAGATCGTGCGCGTCATCGTCCGCGCGCCGAAGATCGTCAACTTCGCCGTCAAGGGCTGATCGCGCGGTATCTCCTGCACGACCGGGGGATACCGGCGGGTTCTCCACAGCTCGCTGCATCGCCGACCTGGCGATGACGAGGGGTGCGTAGCGTGGCGGGGTGTCCCCACCGCAGTCTCCGGATGCTGAGCCGGCGGTCCGTCCGCATCTTCGGCTCAGCGTCGGCGCCGCCGTCACTCTGGGGCTCGTCGTGCTGTCCGCGGCGGTGGGGTGGGGCATTCTGCGCGGGCAGGCGGCGCCGACGGAGACGGTTCCGCTCGACGAGACGTCGCAGGTTGACACCGCCCAGACCGGCCGGCTGTACGTCCATGTGCTGGGTGCCGTCGCGAAGCCCGGGCTGTACATCCTCGACCTCGATGCCCGGGTGGTCGACGCCCTCGCCGCGGCGGGCGGAAGTCTGGACACCGCCGACCTTCGGGCGGTCAACCTCGCCCGGTCGGTGAGCGATGGCGAGCAGATCGTCGTGCCGGCGCAGGGCGAAGCAGAGACGCAGACCGGGGCAGGCAGCGGGCAGGCCCCGGCCGGTGACGGCCTGCTCGACCTCAACAACGCCGACCAGGCAGCCCTGGAGACACTGCCGCGGATCGGCCCCGCGCTGGCGCAGCGCATCATCGAATGGCGTGAGCAGAACGGCCGCTTCCGCTCGGTCGACGACCTTCTCGGTGTCCCCGGCATCGGAGAGAAGCTGCTCGCCGGCATCCGGGAGCAGGTGCGGGTGTGAAAGATCTGCGCGGCCCTCTTCTCGCGGGCACCGTCTGGTTGGCGGCG
>JAPSIX010000107.1 GCA_031178475.1 Microbacterium sp.
GCTGTTCCCCCGCCGCCCTGATCGGCGGTCCGCAGACGCTGCAGTTCTGGCACCTGCTCTCGGGCGGTGACGGCGTGATCATGTCGTCGCTGCTCGACGAAGTCAACGCGGCGCAGCAGGACTACCGCGTGCGCCCCACCGTGCTCGCCTGGGGCACCCCGTACTACACGAAACTCGCCATGGCGGGCACCGGCGGGCGCGCACCCGAGGTGGCGATCATGCACGCCACCCGCGTGCTCGGCTGGGCGCCGGGCGGTTTGCTCGACCCGTGGGACCTGGGTCGGCTCGCGGAACTCGGTGTGGACGAGAGCACCTTTCCCAAGCCCATCTGGGAGAAGGGCGAGGTCGACGGCCGGCACCTCAGCATCGCGTTGGACGCCCACCCGTTCGTGCTGATGTACAACACCGACATCTGCGGCAAGGCCGGGCTTCTCGACGCCGACGGGCAGCTGAAGCAGGCCGCGTCCCCCGAGGAGTTCCTCGAAATGGTCGGCGCCGCGGCCGAGGCATCCGGTGGGCACGGGCTCTCCTACGGCTATCTCGGCGACGGCGCGCAGATGTGGCGGCTGTTCTATTCGCTGTACACCCAGCACGGCACCGAGATGGAGCTGCCGGAGGGCGGCACGGCCGAGATCGACAAGGATGCCGCGGTCGCGGCGCTCACATTCATGCAACAGCTCCTCGACGGCACGCGCGCGGCGAAGCAGAGTGACTACGGCACCGCGGTCGCGGAGTTCGCGGGCGGCACGAGCGGCATGTTTCTGACCGGAGTGTGGGAGCTGCGCACCATGCAGGACGCCGGCATCCCGTTCGACGTGACCATGCTGCCGCCCATGTTCGGCGAGCAGACCGTGTACGCCGACTCGCACTCGTTCGTGCTCCCCCATCAGTCATCGCCCGACGAGCAGAAGCGCGACCTCACCTACCGTTTCGTCGCAGACATGCTCAAGAACTCGTTCGACTGGGCGACGGCCGGCCACATCCCCGCCTACCTGCCCATCACACGCTCCCCCGAGTACCAGGACCTGCTGCCTCAGGCGCACTACGCCGAGGCCGCCGACTATGTCCGTTACGACCCGGATGCATGGTTCACCGGATCCGGATCGAACTTCCAGAACGAGTTCGGCGCTGCCGCCCAGCCCGCACTGCTGGGCGGGGCCGACGCGGCGGCCGCGATCGATCGCTTCGAATCCCGAGTGAACCGCTTCCTCGCCCAACCCAACCCCGCTGATCCGGAAGGGGCACGTCGATGACTTCCGCAGCCCGCACCGCCACATCGAGCGCCGCCGCCGGCACGACCGCGACCATCATCACCGGCGGCGCAGACGCCGGACGCCGTCGGCACGCCGGGGGCAGGTCAGAGCATCTGATCGGATGGGCGTTCCTCACGCCCTTTCTCATCGCCTTCGTGCTGTTCCTGCTCTGGCCCATCGCGCACGGGCTCTACCTCAGTTTCACGAACCAGTCACTCACCGGCGCGGGCGGCTCGTTCGTGGGCTTCGACAACTACGGCGAAGCGCTCACCGACCCGGTGATGTGGGGCGCGCTGCGCAACACCGCCTGGTTCACGTTCCTTTCGACGATCCCGCTCGTGCTGATCGCCCTCGTCATGGCCGTGCTCGTGGACCGGGGTCTTCCGGGACAGTGGCTGTGGCGATTGTCGTTCTTCATGCCGTACCTGCTCGCCTCGACGGTCATCTCGCAGATCTGGGTGTGGATCTTCAACCCGCAGATCGGCGCAGCCAACAACATCCTCGAAGCGATGGGACTGGAGCCGATCGCCTGGCTGCAGAACCCCGACACCAACATGCTGGCGATCGTCATCGCGACGGTATGGTGGACGGTCGGGTTCAACTTCCTGCTCTACCTCGCGGCGCTGCAGAACATCCCTCCCCAGCAGTACGAGGCCGCCGCGCTGGACGGCGCAGGCCCCTGGCGGCAGCTGTGGTCCATCACCCTCCCGCAGCTGGGTCAGGCCACGACACTCATCCTGCTGCTGCAGATCCTCGCGTCGCTGAAGCTGTTCGACCAGGCGTATCAGATGCTCGGCGGCCTCTCCAGCGACACCACGCGCTCGATCGTCCAGTACATCTACGAGGCGGGCTTCGTCGGCTACCGATTCGGCTACTCCGCCGCGATCTCGTACGTGTTCTTCGCGCTGATCATCATCGTGGCAGTCGCCCAGGCACTGATCGTGCGCGGCCGGAAGGAGATGCGATGACCACCGACACCCGCACCCTCGTCGCACCTGCTGCGCCGATGCCCAGCATCCACCGCCGAGACCGCAAGCGCGTCACAGTCGGGGCTGTCGTCGCGTTCGCGATTCTCGCGCTTCTCGCGATCGGCTGGCTGCTGCCCTTCCTCTGGGCGGTCGCGACCGCCTTCAAGACCGAGGCGGATGCCGCATCGGGCGACCCGCGCTGGATCGGTGAAAGCGGGCCGACCACCGAGGCGTTCGCCTCGATCCTGTCCCAGGGCAACGTGTACATCTGGGCGTGGAACAGCCTGTGGACGTCGGTCGCGATCACCGTGATCACCGTTGCGATCTCAGCCATGGCCGCCTACGCCTTCTCACGGCTCGACTTCCGCGGCCGACGCTGGCTGTTCGTACTCGTCATCGCCTCGATCGTCGTCCCGCCGCAGGTGCTGATCATCCCTTTGTTCTACGAGATGCTCGTGTTCAACATGATCGACACCCACTGGGGACTGATCCTGCCGCAGGTCGTGGCACCCGCCATGGTGTTCATTCTGAAGCGGTTCTTCGACGCCGTGCCCATCGAACTCGAAGACGCCGCGCGGGTGGACGGCGCGACCCGGTTCCGCATCTTCTGGTCGGTGGTGCTCCCGCTGTCACGGCCGATCCTGGCATCCGTGGCGATCTTCGTGTTCATCGGGGCATGGAACAACTTCCTCTGGCCGTTCCTCGTCATCAACGACACGACCCTGATGACGCTGCCGGTGGGCCTGCAGACGGTGATCAGCGCCTACGGGGTGCAGTACGCGCAGATCATGGCGCAGGCCGTGCTCGCCGCGCTGCCACTCATCGTGGTGTTCCTCATCTTCCAGAAGCAGATCGTCAAGGGAGTCGCGACCAGCGGCTTCGGCGGTCAATGATGCCCTTGGCTCAGTGACCGCGTAAGGAAAGGACCTCCGCACAATGTCTCAGGCCCGGATCACCATCGACCGCGACTTCACGATCGCGGATGTCCCCCGCAGGCTCTTCGGCTCGTTCGTCGAGCACATGGGCCGCTGCGTCTACACCGGCATCTTCGAGCCGGGACATCCCGCCGCCGACGCGCGCGGGTTCCGCGCCGACGTGCTGGAGCTGGTGCGCGAGATGGGGCCGACGGTGATCCGCTATCCGGGCGGCAACTTCGTGTCGGGGTACCGCTGGGAGGACGGTGTCGGACCGGTCGAGGACCGACCGGTGCGCATGGACGGCGCGTGGCACACCATCGAGACCAACGCGTTCGGACTGCACGAGTTCATGGAGTGGTCGCGCGAGGCCGATGTCGAAGTGATGGAGGCGATCAACCTCGGCACGCGCGGAGTGGAGGCGGCCCGCTCGCTGGTCGAGTACGCCAACCACCCCGGCGGGACGTACTGGTCGGACCTGCGTCGCAGCAACGGCGCCGCCGACCCGTTCGGCATCAAACTGTGGTGCTTGGGCAACGAGCTCGACGGACCATGGCAGATCGGGCACAAGACGGCCCACGAATACGGCCGGCTCGCGCAGGAGACCGCGAAGGCCATGAAGCTGGTCGACCCGTCGATCGAACTCGTCGCGGTCGGCTCCTCGAACCGGCAGATGCCGACGTTCGGCACGTGGGAGCACACCGTCCTCACACACACCTACGACGAGGTGGATTACATCTCCATGCACGCGTACTACCAGGAGCACGACGGCGACACCGCTTCGTTCCTTGCGGACGCCGTCGACATGGACGCGTTCATCGACGGAGTCGTAGCCACCATCGACGCCGTCAAGGCGGCAGGCAAGCACCGCAAGCGCGTCGACATCTCGTTCGACGAGTGGAACGTGTGGAATCAGGACCAATACAACCAGGTGGAGGCAGCCGAGATCGCGGCGGCGGGCTGGCGCGAACACCCCCGCCTCATCGAGGACGTCTACTCCATGACGGACGCCGTCGTCGTCGGCACTCTGCTGCACAGTCTGCTGCGGCACGGTGATCGTGTGCGCATCGCCAACCAGGCGCAGCTGGTGAATGTGATCGCGCCGATCCGCTCCGAGGAGGACGGTCCCGCGTGGCGGCAGGCGTCGTTCTGGCCGTTCGCGCGGATGGCGCGGATGGCGCGGGGCACCATCCTTCGCCTCGCGGTCTCCTCGTCGCAGGTGACGACGAACCGCTACGGCGATGTCGACGAGATCGACGCCGTCGCGACATGGGACGAGGAGAGCGGCCGGCTCGCGCTGTTCGTCGCGAACCGTTCACTGGACTCCGACGCGGTGGTCGACCTGGATCTGCGCGGGCTGCGGGCGACCGGCATCCGATCGGCGGAGGTCCTCGCCGCACCGTCCGGCGCGGATCGGCGAGCCGTGAACACCGAGCAGAATCCGGATGCCGTGCGGTTGCGGCCCCTGGAGGACGTCGCGGTGGACGACGGCGGCGTGCGCCTGACTCTGCCCGCCGTGTCGTGGGCGGCCGTCGAGTTCGACGTGGCGCAGAGCTGAGCGCCGCGCCTCAGACGGTCGGCAGCCAGACGCGCATCGCGCCGGGCGTGCGGTTGCCCCACAGCGCATAGGGCGTCAGGCGCACATCGATCTGGGCGCCCCCAGCGGCGGGCGCGGAGCGCACCGGGTACGGGTCGTCCGGAGCGGGGCCGCGCAGCGCTCCGCGGCCGCGCAGCGCCGGCGCGCTCCACCCCGGCGCGGCGATCGCCGGTGCGTCTTCGAACCATTCCGCGTCGGGGTCGACGACGACATCCTCGAGTTGCGTCCCCGCGGGCAGGTCCACCTGCTCCAGGCAGTAGACGATCGGCCCGCGGGTGACCGCGACGGTGCCGCGTGACGCGTCGAGGTGCGGATGCGGCGAGCGCGCCACCGCCGGCATCCCGAGTCCCAGTCGCACCTCCCGGATGCCGTCACCGCCGGATCCGTCGATGACGAGGTAGCCGCGCTCATCGGCATCCGCCGGTCGAACCGCCCCGTCGACGATCAGTTCCACTTCCCCTGCCCAGCCGGGTCGGCGCAGCTCCAGCACACCCGTGAACGCGGTGTCGAAGGCGAGCACGACGTCTCCGTCCCACGGGTAACCGGTCCGCACGCGCAGCATCCCCTCGCCGACGCCCGCCGCCGCGAGGTCGATGTCGCCGTCGGCGTACAGGTGCAGCCGCAGGCGTCCGCCGGCGGAGGTCGCCACGTAACCGTGCAGCGAGGAGAGCAGCCGGGCGAGGTTGGGCGGACAGCACGCGCACTCGTACCAGCCGACCCGTGTCGATGGCGCCTGCTCGTGCACGCCGTCTCGGTGGGTGCGGATCTGCAGCGGGCTCGAGTAGAAGAACTCGGTGCCGTCGACGGAGGTGGACTCCGCGATCGCGTTCAGCAGCGCTCGCTCCATCTCGTCGGCGTAGCGCGCGTCGCCGGTGAGCTGCAGCATCCGCCACCCGAACTGGAAGCCTGCGATGGCTGCGCAGGTCTCGGCGTAGGCGCGGTCGGGCGGAAGTTCGAACGGGTCGCCGAACGCCTCGTCGCGGTGCCGTGAGCCGAGCCCGCCGGTGATGTACTGCTTCTCGCGGAACGCGCTGCGCCAGATCCGGCCGGCCGCAGCCGCGAGTGCGTCGTCACCGGTCTCGACCGCGACGTCCACCGCCCCCGCGGCCAGGTACAGCTGACGCACGGCATGGCCGGTGGCCGTGGTGACCGCGCGGAGCGGCTCATGATCCTGGAAGTAGTGGTATCCGAAGCGATCATCGCCGACCGTCCGGTGGCCGCGGCGATCGATGAACGCCTGGGCCAGGCGCAGCCAGCGCACGTCACCGGTGACGCGGTGCACCTCGACGAGGGCGGTCTCGATCTCGGCGTGTCCGCAGACCACCGCCTCGCCGTCCGGCCCGAAGCGCTCGTCGACGAGCGCCGCGAACCGCAGCCCGATCTCGAGCAGGTCACGCCGACCCGATGTGCGCTCCCACGCGACCGCGGCCTGCAGCAGATGACCGAGGCAGTACAGCTCGTGGCCCCAGCGGAA
>JAPSIX010000011.1 GCA_031178475.1 Microbacterium sp.
CCCGACGCCGTTCCGACGTCGTTCCCGCACGCCAAGCATCTGCATGTCTCGGGATACGCCCTGCTCGCCGAGCCTCAGCGCTCCGCCGCCATTCATGCCGCGATCGTCGCCCGCCGGGCCGGCATGACGGTGTCGTTGGACGTGCCCGTCGACCCGGTCTCGGCCGCTCCCGGCCATCTCCGAGCGTTCTTTCGCTCCGCCGATGTCGTCGTCATCGGCGCCGCCGAGGCGCGGCGGCTGATGGGAGCGGACGATGACGTGTCGGCGGCGCGCAGCATCGCCCGCACCGGAGCGTCACTGGTCGCGCTCACCCGAGGTGGGGACGGTTCACTGCTCTGGAGCGGAGACAGCATGGTCACCGGCCCGCTGTCGACGGTGAACCCTGTGGACACGACCGGAGCGGGGGATTCGTTCTGCGCTGGACTCATCTTCACGGCGCTGCGAGGACCGATCGATCCCGTGGTGCGGGCCGCCTTCGCGAACGCCTGCGGCGCCGCTGCGGTCGGCGTGCGAGGCGCGGGAGCGGCTCTGGCAGGAAGCGAGCATTTTGCCGCCGCTCTGTCGGGGCTCGCCGGCGAAGAGCGGAGCACGCGTTAGAGCGGCGCGCGCCGGCTCCTGCGACGCCCCCAGCGGCCGAGAGCGCCCACAGGGAGCGACGGTGCGCCCGGCCTAGAATCTCCTGGTGCCCACCCCGAAGATCATCCTGTTCTACGTGTTCGCGCCCCTCGCCGATCCGGACGCGATCCGGCTCTGGCAGCGCGACCTCGGCGAAGCGCTGAAGCTGCGCGGACGGATACTGATCTCCGAGCACGGCATCAACGGGACCCTCGGCGGCGACCTGCCGGCACTGAAGAAGTGGGTGCGCCGCTTCCGCGAGTACCCGGCGTTCGCAGACGCCGACATCAAGTGGAGCGAGGGCACCGGGCTGGACGCCGACGGGCTCAGCATAGATTTCCCGAAGCTCAGCGTGAAGGTGCGCGACGAGATCGTCTCGTTCGGGGCGCCGGGGGAGCTCGCCGTCGACGAGAACGGCGTGGTCGGCGGGGGAGCGCGCCTCACACCAGAGCAGCTGCACGACCTGGTGGCCGAACGCGGCGACGAGGTCGTCTTCTTCGACGGACGCAACGCGCTCGAGGCCGAGATCGGGCGCTTCCGCAACGCCGTCGTGCCCGACACCGAGACGACCCGCGACTTCGTCGAGCTGCTCGACTCGGGCGCCTACGACGACCTGAAGGGCAAGCCGGTCGTGACCTACTGCACCGGCGGCATCCGCTGCGAGGTGCTGTCGAGCCTGATGGTCTCGCGCGGGTTCGGCGAGGTGTATCAGCTCGACGGCGGAATCGTCCGCTACGGCGAGCAGTACGGCGACGAGGGCCTCTGGGAGGGCTCGCTCTACGTCTTCGACCGCCGCGGCTCGGTCGACTTCAGCGAACAGGCGGCCGTGATCGGCCGCTGCACGGCCTGTGGCACCGCGACCAAGCGCACCGCCAACTGCCCCGACCCGTCGTGCCGCCGGCAGTTCGTCGTCTGCGACGGATGCGCCGCGGTCCGCTGCGGCGAGCACGCGCTGGCCGGCTGACCGCCGCCCGGCACGATCCTCACACCGTCGTGCGTGCGCGGTCCGCGAGCGGCACGCGCACGAGCGATGCGGGCGCCAGCGTCGATGTCACCCGAGCGGATGCCGGTGAGCTGTCGCGCAGATCGCGCAGTACCGCGTTCAGAGCACCGGTGAGATCCTCATCCCCGCCGACCCGGGTCTTCCCGGCATCCGCTCTCGCAACCTCGGCGGCGTAACCCGCTCGCTCCACGGCGCGAACAAGAAGCCGCAGCGGCGCCTCCGCCACCCCTCGCTCCGAGACGAGTTCGGCGGCACGCATCCGCGGGGTGTCGGACGGATCCACGGGCATGCCCAGGTCGACCATCGTGTCCGTCATCTCCCGCCAGGCGGCCAGCGCGTCTCCGGAGCGCGCGCGACTCCGGCGCAGCAGGCGCCGCAGCATCCGGAAACCGCAGGGCAGAAGCAGCACCGCGATTGCGCCCAGCAGGACGAGCAGGACGGGCGTGGGGTCCAGGCGCTGGAGCGAATCGCCGCCGCCCGACTCGTCGGCGCGGGGATCGGTCGGGTCGGTGGGCGCAGCCGACGGGCCCTCGTTCGGCGCGGTCGTCGGCGTCGGGGCATTCGGGTCGCCGCTCGTGCCACCGCCCGCAGAGGCCGACGCGAACTGTGTGGGCACCCCCAGCGTCGCGGTCGGCTCGAACGGCACCCAGCCGATCCCCTCGAAATGCACTTCCGGCCACGAGTGCAGCTGGTCGCTCGAGACCGAGTACACGGTGTCGTCGCCACGTTCCTGGTCGGTCGCGACACCGGGAAGGTAGCCGACGACGATCCGCACCGGCATGTCGAGCGTCTGAGCCATCAGCGCGAACGCGCCGGCGAAGTGGATGCAGTACCCGGTGCGCTCCTCGAGGAAGGTGGCCACCGCGTCCGCTCCCGTTCCGTCGAATCCCTCCTCGACCGGCGCCTGCAGCGAGTAGCTGAACTCCCGGCGGAACCAGTCCTGCAGAGCGATCAGCCGGTCGTAGTCGGTGTCGGCACCGGCGGTCACATCCCGCGCCGTCTCGGCGATCACCGCGGGCAGATCCTCCGGCGGCTCGGCGCGCCGCGGCGCGAATGCCGACGTCGCGCGGATCTGCTCGAGCGTGGGCGAGACGGTCGTGATCGAGACCGTGTAATCGGCTCCGGCCGCGTTGGCCGCCCGTGTCAGCACAGTGCGGTTGAGGGGCATGGCCCGCCACAGCTCGCTGAGTCCGGTGATCTCCTCCGCCGCATACGGTACGGGCAGCCGTTCGCTCGACACTCCCAGCACCCGGATCGACACCTCGTGCTCGGCCGTCTCGATGTCCGGCCCCCACTCCGCGGGGCCGAAGCCCTCGTCCAGCGACTGCTGCCGCCCCCGGTCCGGCCGCCACACGTCGCCGTCGAAACGCGACAGGGTGGCCAGTCGAAGGTACGGAGCCGCGGCGGCCGAGGTGACGAGCGTCATCACCTCCACCCCCTCGGGTCTGCGCAGGTCGTCGCCCAGCCGCAGGTCGGCGCTGACCGTGAGCTGTGGTCCCGAACCCGCAATGGTGGCTGACACCGGCAGGCCCGGGGCCACGATCAGCGACAGCGCGATCGCGACCACGCCCACTCCGGCTGCGACCAGCGGCGACGCCTCACGAGCCGAGCGCACGTCTGCGCGCGCGGCGTAGCGGAACAGCACGAGGATCACGACGGCCTGCAGCAGGAACCACACCATGTTCGTCCCGCCGAACGAGACGATCAGTGGCGTGACGCCGACGACGGTCGTCAGCGCGATCGTCAGGACGACCAGACGCTGGGCGACGAGATGATCGACGAGGATCGCGACGACACCGAACGCGAGCCCGAGCAGGGTCGCCATCGCCTCGGTTGCCGCGATGGGGGCGACGCCGGTGCTGATCTCCTCCACACTGCGAGTCAGACGGATGCCGACCAGCCGCACCGTCGTCTCCGTGGGCACGAGGCCGAGAACCGCGGTGTCGGATGCCAGCAGGGCGGTGTTCGCGCATGCGACGGCCACCAGCTGGATGCCGATGACGAGCGCACCGCGCAACCCGGAGCCGAGCCGACGCAGCAGAGTCCGGGCGGCGATCCCGGTAGCCGCGACCGTGACGATCATCATGACCACCACGAGGCTCCAGCCACCGGGCAGGATGACCGAGGTGTACGGCCAGATCGACACCAGGGATGCTACGGCGGCAAGCGTCGCTGAGGCGAGCGGTGATCGCCCCGTCATCGTCCCCCGCCCCGGCTCAAACATGCGGCATCCCCGACGGCAGGGGGAGGGCATCCTCCCAGACGGCGGCGAGATCGGCATCCGCCGGGACGGCGGCGGTACGCCACCCGTGCGCAGCAGCCGCCGCCAGTGCGTCGGGCTCGGGGCGTGCGGCGAACAGCATCGGCGCGGCGGCGCCGGCGGTGTGCAGCCGCTCGGCATCCTCCTGGGTGAGATGTCCGGTGATCGCGACGAGCGGCCCGGGCGGGCTGCCGCCCACGATCGCGCGGATGTCGCGGCTCTCGCCGCGCGGTGTGACGGTGGACAGGGCCACCAGCAGAGCGTCGCGGTCGTCCTCATGCCCTCTCAGGGCGCCGAGCAGGTTGCCGGCGCTGTCGACGACGTCGACGCTGTAGCCGTCCTGCGCGAACCGCACGGCCACCGACGCGCACAGCGACACCGCCGCCTCGAACAGCGGCTCCTCGTCCTCGCCCGGGCGAGCCCAGCGGGATGCCGAGCGGTCGAGCACGACGAGCGCGTCGGGGCTGGCCTCTTCTTCTTCCTGCCGCACCATCAGCTCGCCGCGCTGCGCCGTGGCGCGCCAGTGGATCCGGCGACGCGAATCGCCCGACACGTACGGGCGGGGGATGAGGTTGTCGGCGCCCTGCCCAAGGCGGCTCGAGCGGGTCTGGGCGCTCCCGCCGGCCGCGCCCACCTTCGTCGGCAGGGGTGCGAGCGCAATCACCTGCGGCACCACGGTGATCATGCGCGTCTCGCCGAACTGCTGCTCGCGCTGGGCGAGACCGAACGGGTCGACGGTGCGCAGGGTGAGCGGGCCGAGGGTGGAGATGCCGCGGCGGACGCCGGTGAGGTCGTAGCGCAGCTGCCGGCTGCTGGCTGGGTACTCACCGTGTGCGTCACCGGCGACGGCCGCAGGCAGTGTGTCGCGCCAGATGGCGTTCGGGACACCGGGTGAGCGCAGATCGAACTGCACGCTGACGCGCGAGCTCTCGCCGACAGCGAGCAGGTCGGTCGAGATGACGCGCGTGACCGTCCCCCGGCGTCGTGGAAGGTGCACCGCGAGAGCGGCGAGGATCACGACGGCGATGAGCAGCACGCCGACGTAGAGCAGCGCCCGCGCGGCGAGGACGTTGGCCGCGATGATGAGCAGGATGCCGGTGAGCAGGCATCCGGCTCCCCGCAGGGTCAACGGCCGGCGCTTCATGGCATTGCCTCCGTGGCGCGTCAGGTGCGCGCCCCGACGAGGGGGACGGGGACGCGCGACAGGATCTGATGCAGGGCGGCTTCGATCGGCTGCGCTCCGGCGCGGTGAACACCACGGGCGGCCAACAGGCGGTGCGCGAACACGGGGACGACCAGGTCGGCGAGGTCGTCAGGCACGACGAAGTCACGTCCGTCCAGGGCGGCGTTGACCTTCGCCGCTCGCACGAGCTGGAGCGTGGCCCGCGGACTCGCACCCAGATGCAGGCTCGGGTCCATCCGGGTGGCCTGCGCGAGGGCGACGGCGTACTCTTCGAGCGACTCGGCGACATGAACCCGTCGCGCCCATTCGATCAGCCGCCGCACGGTGCGGGCGTCTGTCACCGGGGTGAGAGTCGACAGCGGGTTCACCCGTTCGCGCTGCCGGATCATGGTCGTCTCGGCGGCGGCATCCGGATAACCCATCGAGATGCGCATCATGAAGCGATCGCGCTGCGCCTCGGGAAGCGGGTAGGTGCCCTCCATCTCGAGCGGATTCTGGGTGGCGACGACGAGGAACGGGTCGGGCAGCGGGTGGCTTGCCCCGTCGACGGTGACCTGGTGCTCCTCCATCGCCTCCAGCAGCGCCGACTGCGTCTTCGGCGAGGCACGGTTGATCTCGTCGGCGATGACGATGTTGGCGAAGATCGCGCCGCGCTTGAACTCGAACTCACGGTCGATCGGGTCGTACACCGCGACACCGGTGACGTCGCCGGGAAGCAGGTCTGGGGTGAACTGGATGCGGCGGACCGCCGCATCCACGCTCGCCGCCAGAGCACGAGCGAGCATCGTCTTGCCGACGCCGGGGACGTCCTCGATGAGCAGGTGCCCCTCGGCGAGCAGGCACAGCAACGCGCTGCGCACGGCCTCCGGCTTGCCGTCGATCACCGACGACACCGACGCGATGATCCCGTCGGTGTGCTCCGCGAACTCCTCGGCGGTGATCGAAGGTGCGATCTCGTGCATGCGGTGCCTCTCGTGCGCGACGGTGCGTGTGAGGAGATCGTATCCCGCTCCGGCGGTCATGGCGCCGGAGGGCCGGATCGCAGCACGAGCGACGTCGGGTAGACTGATCGACGGCTCTCCGCGTGACGGCATCCAGGCCAATTCCCCCAGGACGGAAACGTAGCAAGGGTAACCGGGCTCTGTCGGGTGCGCGGAGGGTCTTTTCTTTCCCTCCGGCACGGCGGGCCCCTTCGATCCGCACGCCTTCTCCACCCGCCGCCCGGCTCAGGGGCCGAGCGGGTGGGAGGATCATGACGTGACCATCGCATCCGAGCGCCGGGGCGGCTTCTCCCGATTCGTCGCACCGGTCTGCCTGCTGGCGGTGATGTGGGTGATCCACGCGGCGGATGCCGTGCTGCCCGGCTCCTTCACCGGCTTCGGCCTGCGCTCGTGGGATCCCGCCGGTCTTCCGGGACTGATCGCCGGTCCCCTCCTGCACGGGGGCTGGTCGCACCTGATCGCGAACACCCTGCCGCTGCTGGTGCTCGGCTGCCTCGTCGCCGTTGAAGGCGCCCGGCGGTTCTGGCTCGTCACCGCCCTCGTCGCCCTCGTCGGAGGAGTGGGAACCTGGCTGTTCAACCCTCCTGGAACGCTCACGGTCGGCGCATCGGTGCTCGTGTTCGGCTACTTCGCGTACGTCGTGCTGCGCGTGCTGTCACCGGGCCGAGTCTCGCACCGCATCGCCTACGCGCTCATCGCGCTGATCGTGATCGTGCTCTACGGCGGCTCCATGCTCACCGGGATCTTCGACGCAGGCGCCGGCGTCTCGTGGCAGGCGCACCTGTTCGGCGCCCTCGGTGGTGCGCTCGCCGCCCTCACCGGCAGGCGACCGCAGCGGAGCAGGCAGTGAGCGCCCGCAAGCGACCGGCCTCGCGCCGCCGCGCCGCGCGTGCGAACCGGCGCCGCGCACGCCGTCCCGCGATCGTCACCGTGGTCGCCGCGCTCGCGGCATCCGCTTTCCTGCTCGTGATCGGTCTGCTGACAGCGCAGACGCCTCCGGCCGTCTGCGCCGAGGACGAGCGCGCCCACCCCGCCTTCGGTGTACACGGCTGGCGCGGCGAGCAGCTGCGCAACGCCGCCACCATCATCCGCACCGGGCAGCAGCTCGGTTTCGCGCGCAACGGGCAGATCATCGGCGTGATGACCGCGATGGGTGAGAGCTCACTGCGCAACATCGACTACGGCGACTGGGAGACCTCTCGCGTGACGAACCCCGACGGGTCACGCACGTCCAGCATCGGTCTGTTCCAGCAGCAGGAATGGTGGGGCACGGTCGAGGAGCGGATGGACCCGGCGACAGCGGCGACACTGTTCTACGAACGTCTCGGCACCCTGCCCGGCTGGCAGGACATGGAGCCCACGCACGCGATCAACCGGGTGCAGATCAACTCCGACCCCGAGCACTACGCGCCCTTCGAAGACGACGCGACGGCCGTCGTCGAGGCGCTGTCCGGCCCCTGCCCCGGCGGCTGAACGGGGCCGTAGGCTGTGACCGTGGCACGGAGCATCTACATCACCTCGGCCGAGGGGCACACCGGCAAGTCCACCATCGGCCTGGGCGTGCTCGACGCCCTGATGCGGGTCTCGAGCAGGGTGGGCGTCTTCCGGCCGATCACCCGCTCCGCGGTCGAACGCGATGCCGTGCTCGAGCTGCTCCTCGCCCAGGACGGCGTGCAGCTCGACTACGACGACTGCGTCGGCGTCACCTACGACGACGTGCGCGCCGATCCCGACCGCGCGCTGTCCACCATCGTGGAGAGGTTCAAGGCAGTCGAGGGCCAGTGTGACGCCGTGGTCGTGATCGGCAGCGACTACACCGACGTGGCCAGTCCCGCCGAGCTCGGCTACAACGCCCGCGTCGCCGCCAACCTCGGCGCGCCCGTGCTGCTCGTTCTCTCGGGCCGTGACCAGCAGAACCAGGCCGAGCAGCTCGGGACCACCACGGCGCGCACGCCGGAGCAGATCGTGCAGATCGCCGCGCTCGCGGTGTCCGAGCTGGCCGCCGAGCGTGCAGAACTGTTCGCCGTGATCGTCAACCGCGCCGACCCCGACGCGCTCGTCGAGATCGTCGACAGCATCCGCACCGCCACCCCGGTGTGGGCGATTCCCGAAGACCGCGCCCTGGTCGCACCGTCGATGCGCGACGTGCTGCACGCCGTCGACGGCCACCTCGTCCGCGGCGCGGAGGAACTGCTCGAACGCGAGGCCTACAGCGTCGTGATCGCCGGCATGTCGATGGTCAACGTGCTGCCGCGGCTCACCGAGCGTGCGGTCGTCGTGATCCCCGCCGACCGCAGCGAAGTGCTGATCGCGACGCTGCTCGCCGCGGCATCCGGCACCTTCCCTCCGCTGGCGGGCATCGTGCTCAATGGGCCGTTCGAGCTGCCCGAGCCCGTCCTGCGACTCATCGACGGGGTCGAGGTGACCATCCCCATCGTCGCCACCGATCTGGGCACCTACGACACCGCGGTGCGGATCATGGGCACCCGGGGGCGGATCACCGCCGAGTCGTCGCAGCGGCATCGTTCGGCCCTCGCGCTCTTCCAGACGCACGTGGACATCACCGAGCTGACGATCGAGATGGGTCTGGCGCGCTCGAAAGTCGTCACCCCGCTGATGTTCGAGTACGACCTCATCGGTCGCGCCCGCGCCGACCGCAAGCACATCGTGCTGCCGGAGGGCGGCGATGACCGCATCCTGCGCGCAGCCGGCATCCTGCTCGCCCGCGAGGTCGCCGAGCTGACCATCCTCGGCGAGGAGGGCGACATCCGCGCCCGTGCCGACTCCCTCGGGGTCGACATCTCCGCGGCCAGGGTGGTCAGTCCCACCGACTCCGACCTCGTCGCCCGCTTCGCCGAGGAGTACGCGGGACTCCGAGCGCACAAGGGAGTCACCCTGCAGCAGGCCGCCGACACCGTGACCGACGTGTCGTACTTCGGCACGATGATGGTGCATCTGGGGCTTGCCGACGGCATGGTCTCCGGGGCGGCGCACACCACCGCGCACACCATCCGGCCGTCCTTCGAGATCATCAAGACCAAGCCGGGCGTCGACGTCGTCTCCAGCGTTTTCTTCATGGCACTCGCCGACCGGGTGCTCGTCTACGGTGACTGCGCCGTCATTCCCGACCCCACCAGCACTCAGCTCGCAGACATCGCGATCTCCTCCGCTGCCACCGCCCGACAGTTCGGCATCGAACCGCGCGTGGCGATGCTGTCGTACTCGACGGGGGAGTCCGGCTCAGGAGCGGATGTCGAGAAGGTGCGTGAGGCCACCGCCCTGGTCAGGGAGCGGATGCCGGACCTGCCGGTCGAAGGTCCCATCCAGTACGACGCGGCGGCCGACGCCGCCGTCGCAAAGGCCAAGTTGCCCGACTCGGCGGTCGCCGGGCGGGCGACGGTGTTCGTCTTCCCCGACCTGAACACCGGCAACAACACCTACAAGGCCGTGCAGCGCTCGGCGGGAGCGGTGGCCATCGGGCCGGTCCTGCAGGGGCTGAACAAGCCGATCAACGACCTGTCGCGCGGCGCGCTCGTCGACGACATCGTCAACACCGTCGCGATCACGGCGATCCAGGCGCAGGGGCAGCAGTGAGCGTCGTCCTCGTCATCAACAGCGGCTCATCCTCGCTGAAGTACAGCCTGATCGACCCCGACCTCGAGATCGAGATCGCCAGTGGGCTGATCGAACGGATCGGGCAGGATGCCGGCATCGTCACCCACACCGCTCGCACCATGACGCGTCCTGGTGAACCCGCCCCCACCGTGCTGGATGCGACCTACCGCACCGAGCGCCCGATCGCCGATCACGATGAGGCGTTCCGCGTCATGCTCGACCGGTTCGCCGAGCACGGGCCATCACTGACCGAGAACCCGCCCGTCGCCGTCGGCCACCGTGTCGTGCACGGCGGGGCCCGCTTCTTCGAGCCGACGCTGATCACTGCTGATGTGGAGCGCCAGATCGACGAGCTCAGTCTGCTGGCGCCGTTGCACAATCCGGCCAACCTCGCCGGCATCCGCGCGGCCGAAGCGGTGTTCGGTGACGTGCCGCACGTGGCGGTGTTCGACACCGCCTTTCATCAGACGCTCCCGCCCGCCGCGTACACCTACGCCATCGACGCCGAACTCGCCCGCGAGCATCGGGTGCGCCGTTACGGGTTCCACGGCACGAGCCACAAGTACGTCAGCGAGCAGGCGGCGGCGTTCCTCGGCCGCCCGCTGGACCAGCTGCGGCAGATCGTGTTCCACCTCGGCAACGGCGCCTCCGTCACGGCGGTCGACGGCGGCCGGTCCGTGGAGACGTCGATGGGGCTGACGCCGCTCGAGGGGCTCGTGATGGGCACACGCTCGGGTGACATCGACCCCGCCGCCCTCATGCACCTCGCGCGGCGGGCCGGCCTCGGCTTCGACGATCTCGACACACTGCTGAACAACCGCAGCGGCCTGCTGGGCCTGGCCGGACGCAGTGACATGCGCGACATCCTCGCGGGCGTCACGGCGGGCGAGGATGCGGCCACGCTCGCCTACGACGTCTACATCCACCGGCTTCGGGCGTACGCCGGCGCCTACATCGCCCAGCTCGGCGGCGTGGACGTCATCTCCTTCACCGCGGGCGTCGGCGAGAACGCCGCGCGCGTACGCGCCGGCGCGCTGGGGACCCTCGGCTTCGCGGGCGTCGAGATCGATGCCGCACGGAACGAGGCGCCGGCGAAGGGGGTCCGCCGGATCTCGGCCGACCGATCTCGCGTCGAAGTGCTCGTCGTGCCGACCGACGAAGAACTCGAGATCGCTCGGCAGACCCTCAGCGTCGCCTGACCCACGGCACCCGCGACACGCGAGGGGTCCGGATTTCGCGCCGGGTTACCGGCCGGCGAAAGCCCGCACTACGCTTGCGTAGAGGCACGGACAGGTGCCGCTCGATCGTTCTTCTTCAGGAGGCAACGTGCCCGAAACCCTGCCCGACCTGCACGGCACCGCGGGGGTGCTGTTCGACCTCGATGGCGTGCTGACCCCGACGGCCGAGGTGCACATGCGCGCGTGGCAGCGGGTGTTCGACGATGTGTTCGCGCGCTGGGGGATAGAGCAGCCTTACACGGACGCCGACTACTTCGCGTACGTCGACGGCAAGAAGCGCTACGACGGCGTCGCCAGCCTGCTGCACAGCCGCAACCTCGAAGTTCCGTGGGGCGAGGTGGATGACCCGCCGGAGGCCGAGACGGTGTGCGGCATCGGCAACCGCAAGAACGCCGCTTTCGCCGCGGCCCTGCGCAGCGAGGGCATCGCGCCGTTCCCTGGTTCGCTGGCGCTGCTCGAGAGCCTGCGTGATGCCGGCGTGCCGATGGGCGTGGTCTCCAGCTCGAAGAACGCCGAAGAGGTGCTCGCCAGCGCCGGCATCCGCGACTTCTTCCGCGCCGTCGTCGACGGCGTGGTCGCCGAGCGCGACGATCTCGCCTCGAAGCCGTCCCCAGACATGTTCCGCGAGGGCGCCCGGAAGCTGGGTATCGAGCCCGCCGCCGCCGCGGCGGTGGAGGATGCCGTCTCCGGCGTCGCCTCGGCGGCCACCGCCGGCTACGGGATCGTCGTGGCAGTCGACCGTGGCGCCGGTTCTGACGCACTGCGCGCCGCCGGCGCGACCTGTATCGTCGATGATCTCGCACGGCTGCTCGCCGACGGCTGACCGGGCCCGCGCGAGGCTCACCCTCCACCCCTCCACACCCAGACCCCTCGTCCCGGAGGACGCATGCGACGTACTGAGCGACTGAAGGAGTCGAAGTGATCGACCGCGACCGCTACCCCGTCGACCCCTGGCGCCTCGTCGAGACGCGCTACGACGAGGACGGAGTCGCCGAGACCCTGTTCTCGATCGGCAACGGATACCTCGGCCTGCGCGGCAATCATGTCGAGGGCCGCTGGGCCCACGAGCACGGCACGTTCATCAACGGGCTCCACGAGACCTGGCCGATCCGTCATGCGGAGCAGGCGTACGGGTTCGCCGAGGTCGGGCAGACCATCGTCAACGCGCCGGATGCCAAGATCATGCGGCTCTACGTCGACGACGAACCGCTCTCGTTCGATGAGGCCGACATCCACGAGTACCGGCGCGTGTTCGACATGCGCACGGGCGTCGTCACCCGCACGCTGGTGTGGGAGACACCGTCGGGCAAGCGGGTGCGCCTCATCGACGAGCGGATGGTGAGCTTCGAGGAACGTCACCTGGCCGTGCTGCGCCTGGAGGTGACGGTCGAGAACGCCGACGCCCCCGTGACGGTGAGCTGCCAGCTGCTGAACCGTCAGGACGGCGGGGACATCTACGCCGGGAACTCGATGCGCAGGCCGAAGACCGCGGGCGCCGCATTCGATCCCCGCAAGGCCGAGCGCATCACCGAGCGCGTGCTGCAGCCGGTGGAGTACTGGCAGGACGGCCTGCGGTCGGCGTTGTCGTACCGGGTGACCGACTCCGGTATGACGGTGGGCGTCGTGGCGGACCACATCATCGAGACCGACAACGACTACAGCGCCCGCACTCTGATCGAGCCGGATGTCGCGAAGAACGTCTTCCGGGTGCAGGCGAAGGCGGGCGTGCCCATCCGCATCACGAAGGTCGTCAGCTACCACACGTCGCGGGGTGTGCCGGCGCATGAGCTGGTGGATCGCTGCCGCCGCACCCTCGACCGTGCGGCGGTCGAGGGCGTCGACACGCTGTTCACGCGGCAGGAGGAGTGGCTCGCGGCCTTCTGGCGGCGCTCGGACGTGCGCATCGCCGGCCGCGACGACCTGCAGCAGGCCACGCGCTGGTGCCTGCTGCAGCTGGCGCAGGCGGCGGCCCGCGCCGACGGCTCCGGCGTGCCGGCCAAGGGCCTGACCGGCTCGGGGTACAGCGGCCATTACTTCTGGGACACCGAGATATACGTCCTGCCGTTCCTGACTTACACCTCGCCGCTGTGGGCGCGCAACGCGCTGCGCGCGCGCGTGCTCATGCTGCCCGCAGCCCGGCGCCGCGCCGCACAGCTGAACGAGGCCGGTGCGCTGTTCCCGTGGCGCACCATCAACGGCGAGGAGGCGTCGGCGTACTACGCGGCCGGCACCGCGCAGTACCACATCAACGCAGACGTCAGCTTCGCGCTCGGCAAGTACGTGCGTGCCACCGGCGACGAGGGTTTCCTGCGCCGCGAGGCCGCCGACATCGCCGTCGAGACCGCACGACTGTGGGCCACACTCGGCTTCTGGCGTGGACCGTCGCCGATCTCGGGGGCGCAGCCGGGCTCGACCTTCCACATCCACGGCGTGACCGGGCCCGACGAGTACACGACCGTCGTGAACGACAACCTCTTCACGAACGTCATGGCCCGCTACAACCTCCGGTACGCGGCGAAGGTCGTGCGCGAGATGGCCGTCGACGACCCGGTGGCCTACGAGGCGCTGGTCGACCGCACCGGACTCGACGTGGGCGAGGCGGATGCCTGGGAGCTCGCCGCAGAGGCGATGCACATCCCGTTCAGCGAGACCCTCGGCATCCACCCGCAGGACTCGTTGTTCCTCGAACGCGAGGTGTGGGACCTCGAGGGCACCCCGCGGGAGCAGCGTCCGCTGCTGCTGCACTTCCATCCGCTCGTCATCTACCGCTTCCAGGTGCTGAAGCAGGCGGACGTGGTGCTGGCGCTGTTCCTGCAGGGCAACCACTTCACCGCTGAGGAGAAGCTCGCGGACTTCCAGTACTACGACCCGCTGACCACCGGTGACTCGACGCTCTCGGCGGTCGTGCAGTCGATCATGGCCGCGGAGGTCGGTTATCAGGAGCTCGCGCAGAAGTACTTCGAGCAGGCGATCTTCGTCGATCTCGGCGATCTGCACCACAACGCCGCCGACGGCGTGCACGTCGCGTCGGCCGGCGGGGTCTGGACGGCACTGGTGTGCGGGTTCGGCGGTATGCGCGACTACCACGGCGAGCTGAGCTTCGACCCGCGCCTTCCCGAGGACTGGCAGGAGCTGGCCTACCCGCTGCAGTGGCAGGGGTCGGAGATACATGTCACGCTCACGCGCGACCAGCTGCGCATCGAGGTGCGCAGCGGGCGCCCCGTCGAGTTCAGCGTGCGCGGCGAGACATTCAGCGCCGAGGTGGGTCGGGATGCTGTCATCGCGCTCGCAGACCAGGGCCCGGTGCGCCTCGGCCGGCCGACGCTGCAGCAGTTCGCCGACGCGCGTCGCGAGGACGGCACGCTGATGTCGCCCACCGTGCCGATCACGACGTCGGCGATCCCGGTGATCAGTCTCAACGAGGACTAGCGGTGGCGCGAGGGGGCCCGGGGTGGATGCCTGCCCGGGCCCCGGGCGGAATGTCCGTGACACGCCGTAGGCTGGACGGGTGACGACAGCCCTCTACCGCCGCTACCGGCCCGAGACCTTCGGGGAGATGATCGGGCAGTCTCAGGTGACCGATCCGCTCATGACCGCGCTGCGCGGTGATCGGGTCGGGCATGCGTACCTGTTCTCCGGCCCACGAGGGTGCGGCAAGACGACCTCGGCACGCATCCTCGCGCGCTGCTTGAACTGCGCCGAGGGGCCGACGGACACCCCGTGCGGGGTGTGCCCGAGCTGTGTCGAGCTCTCGCGCGCCGGCGGGGGGTCCCTCGACGTGGTCGAGATCGACGCAGCCAGCCACAACGGCGTCGACGATGCGCGTGATCTGCGCGAGCGGGCGACCTTCGCTCCCAGCCGCGACCGGTTCAAGATCTTCATCCTCGATGAGGCGCACATGGTCACCCCACAGGGGTTCAACGCGCTGCTCAAGCTCGTCGAAGAGCCGCCCCCGCACATCAAGTTCATCTTCGCGACCACCGAGCCCGAGAAGGTGCTCGGCACGATCCGTTCGCGCACGCACCACTACCCGTTCCGGCTCGTGCCGCCCGCGGCCATGCTCGAGTACGTCGAGAAGCTCTGCGGCGAAGAAGGCGTGCAGGTCGCACCCGGAGTGCTGCCGCTGGTCGTGCGCGCGGGCGGCGGCTCGCCGCGCGACACGCTGTCGCTGCTCGATCAGCTGATCGCAGGATCCGACTCGTCCAGCGGTTCCGACGCCCCGTTCGTGACCTATGAGCGCGCGGTCGCACTCCTCGGCTACACCCATGCCGCTCTGCTCGACGAGATCGTCGACGCGCTCTCCGCCGCCGACGCGGCCGCCGCGTTCCCCGCGATCGACCGGGTCATCCAGACCGGGCAGGACCCGCGGCGCTTCGTCGATGACCTGCTCGAACGGCTGCGCGACCTCATCGTGATCGCGGCCGTCGGTGACGGGGCTTCCGCGGTGCTGCGCGGCATCCCCGACGACGAACTGCAGCGCATGCGCGCGCAGGCCGACGGGTTCGGCGCCGCCCGGCTGTCGCGCACGGCCGACCTGGTCAGTCAGGCGCTCGACGACATGACCGGAGCGACATCGCCTCGCCTGCACCTCGAACTCATGGTCGCGCGCGTGCTCGCCGGCGCCTCCTCCCCGGTCGTTGCCGCCCCGGTCGTCGATCGAGCCAGTGCAGAAGCGCCTTCCCCGGTCGTCGATCGAACTGAACGAGCCGAAGTGCCGAAGCGCCCGGCCGCCGCTGGGGCGGAGCCTTCCGCCGCGGCCGAACGGCAGACGGCGCCCTCCCCGGTCGTTGAGCGAGCGAGCGCAGCGAGTGAGCCGAAGCGCGCCGAAGGCGCAGAGCCCGCGCCGACAGCATCCGCTCCGCAGCCTGCCGCCGCGCCGGCATCGGGCCTTGTCACGTTCGACCGCATCACCTCGTCCTGGCCGGCGATTCTCGGCCGCCTGGAGAAGATCAGCCGCGCGTCGTGGCTCGTGGTCACCGCCGTGCAGCCACTCGCCTACGATCCCGACAGCGAGGTGCTGACCCTCGGCTTCAGCAGCCCGAATGACGTCGCCCGGTTCAAGGGCACGACACCGGGCAAGGGAACGTCCGATCACCTCCGGACGGCGATCGAGCAGGAGCTGGGTGTGCGGGTGAAGTACCTGCCGGCGCCGTTGCCTCCGGGTGGGGGAGGACCCCCTGTGCCACCGTCGCCGAAGGAGCCCGGCCCCGACGCGGACTCCGCAGCCCCGCCGTCGGATGGCCGGGCCGTCTCACAGGGTTCGCGGCCGCAGTCGAGCCGCTCCGCCGCAGCCCCGGCAGCGCCCGGTGCCGCCGACAACGCACCAGCTGCCGGGTGGGCACGCACGGCGCCGTCCGGCGCCGGAACCGCTGCTGTCGCCTCCGCGGGTACGCGCGCGGCTGCGACGGTCACGGAGTGGGCGGTCGCGCCGATCCCGGCATCCGACACTGCCGTCGCCGCCGCACCCGTCGAGCGGCCCGCGCAGTTCCCCGTCGACGAAGAGCCGGCCGAGGTCGAGGCCGCGGCGTCCGCTCCCGCCGCACCCGTCGATGGTGCCGTCGACTCCGACGTGCCGCCTCCGCCTGACGACGACTACCCGCCGTACGACGATGAACCGCCGTACGATCCCGCTTACGACGCACCCCCGACGCCGGGCGCGCAGCGACCCGCGCCGGCGAGCGCGGCCGCGCCGACCCCCATTCGCGCGCAGCAGTCTGCCCCGTCGAAGGCACCGCAGCGTGACGCCGTCGCAGCGCCTTCGCGGCCGTCCGTGAGCACTCGGTCGCCCGCACCGGAGGGCGTGCAGCGCTACGGCGAGGCGGTGGTCCGCCAGGTGCTCGGAGCACGGTTCCTGCGTGAAGAGCCCTACCAGCCGCCGACGAGGTTCGCCTGATGTACGACGGAATCGTCCAGGAGCTGATCGATGAGTTCGGGCGGCTGCCCGGCATCGGGCCCAAGTCGGCGCAGCGCATCGCCTTCCACATCCTGCAGACACCGAGTTTCGACGTCGCACGACTGTCGGCGCTGCTGACCGAGGTGCGCGAGCGCGTGCGGTTCTGTGAGGTCTGCGGCAACGTGTCCGAGCAGGATCGCTGCACCATCTGCCGCGACCCGCGCCGCGACCCCGAACTGATCTGCGTGGTCGAGGACGCGAAGGACGTCTCCGCGATCGAGCGCACCCGCGAGTTCCGCGGTCTGTACCACGTGCTCGGCGGCGCCATCAGCCCGATCGCCGGCGTCGGCCCCGACGACCTGCGCATCGCTCAGCTGATGAGCCGGCTGGCCGACGGCACGGTGCAGGAGGTCATCCTCGCCACGAACCCCAATCTCGAGGGTGAGGCGACCGCCAGCTACCTCAGCCGACTGCTGACCAGCATGCAGATCACGGTCTCGCGCTTGGCCTCCGGTCTGCCGGTCGGCGGCGATCTGGAGTACGCCGACGAGGTCACCCTCGGACGCGCCTTCGAAGGCCGTCGGCGGCTGTGAGCGCTCAGGGTTTCACGCGCAGGGGATGGATCCTCTTCGCGGTGATGTCGCTCGTCTGGGGCGTCACCTACCTGCTGATCAAGGAGTCGGTCGCCTCCATCAGCCCGCCTGCGGTGGTGGCAGGTCGCACGCTGTTGGGCGGTCTGGTGCTGCTGCCGTTCGCGATCCGCAGCGGCGCGCTGAAAGCGGCCTGGAAGCACTGGCCCTGGGTGCTCGCCTTCGGCGCGGTGGAGATGGCCGGCCCGTTCCTGCTGCTCAGTCACGCCGAGACGCAGCTGCCTTCGGGCATGACCGGGCTGCTCGTCGCGACCGTCCCGCTGTTCGCCGTTCTCATCGCCATGATGCGCGGCGACCGCGCGGCACTCGCACCGATCCGGCTGACCGGGCTGCTGCTCGGCTTCGTCGGCGTCGCGATCGTCGTGGCCGGCCCCGGCCTGTTCCCGCAGGGCCCGGGCAGCACGGTCGCCATCGGCGAGATCCTGCTCACGGCGCTGCTGTACGCCATCGCGCCGTTCATCATCGCCCACAAGCTCACCGAGGTGCCGTCGATCGGCACCATCACGCTCGCGCTGTTCGCCATCGGTCTCGCGTACCTGCCCATCGCGCTGCTCACGCAGCACGAACTGCCCACCGTGCGGTCGGCCGTGTCGCTGGGCCTGCTCGGGATCGTCTGCACCGCCTTGGCCTTCGTGGCCTTCTTCGCGTTGATCCGCGAGGTCGGCCCGGTGCGCGCCCCGCTGTTCACATACATCAACCCGATCGTCGCGATCCTGCTCGGCTCGTTGCTGCTGGCCGAGCCTGTGACGCTCGGACTGGTGGCAGGGTTCCCCGTCGTGCTGATCGGATGCTGGCTCGCCGCCACCGGCGGGCGCCTGCGCGCCCGGGTCGATCTGACCACGGGGCCGGTCACCACCGCCGAGACCGCGGAGGCCGTCGTCCCCGCCGACGACGAGCGCTGACGCGGCCGGATACGCCTCGTCGCCGGCATCCGCCCGGCCTGGCCCTTCATGTGGCCCACTTCGTCGTTGCCCACCCCTCATGTGTCCCATGTGGTCGCTTCCTGCGTTTGCGTGCGGCCGACTGCGACACATCCAGCCCTGGAGGGTGCGGAGCCTGACCCCGGTCCCGCACCCCAATGCACCCGTCACATGCACGAGCGCGCATGAGCCACCTCCGTAGAATGTGCGTGGGCGGATCCGCCCGACGTCCCCGGGAGTGAACGTGGCCCTGATCGTGCAGAAGTACGGCGGCTCGTCCGTCGCCGACGCCGAGAGCATCAAGCGCGTCGCCAAGCGCATCGTCGACACGCGTCGTGCCGGTCACGACGTCGTCGTGGCGGTCAGCGCGATGGGCGACACGACAGACGAGCTGCTCGAGCTCGCGGGCGAGGTCGCGCCGATCCCCGCTCCACGCGAGCTCGACATGCTGCTCTCGAGCGGCGAGCGCATCTCGATGGCGCTGCTGGCGATGGCGATCCACTCGATGGGCTTCGAGGCGCGCTCGTTCACCGGCAGCCAGGCGGGCATGATCACGGATGCCAAGCACGGCTCCGCTCGCATCGTCGACGTCACCCCCGTGCGTCTGCGGGAGGCGCTCGACGAAGGGGCGATCGTGATCGTCGCCGGGTTCCAGGGGTTCAACCGCGACACCCGTGACATCACCACCCTCGGCCGCGGCGGATCCGACACCACGGCGGTCGCGCTCGCCGCCGCCCTGGACGCTGACGTGTGCGAGATCTACAGCGACGTGGACGGCATCTACACCGCCGACCCGCGGATCATCCCCCGCGCGCGCAAGCTCGACACCGTCTCCAGCGAGGAGATGCTCGAGCTCGCCGCCAACGGCGCCAAGGTGCTCTACATCCGCGCCGTCGAGTTCGCCCGGCGTCACGGCGTGCTCATCCACTCCCGGTCGACCTTCTCGTCGGCCGAGGGCACCTACGTTCTGGGCGAGGGGATGAAGAACCCCCGCGAATCTGAGGGAGCAGCAGCCATGGAAGAACCCGTCGTCGCCGGAGTCGCCACCGACCTGACGCAGGCCAAGATCACGGTCGCCGGCGTCCCCGACGTCCCGGGTAAGGCGGCCGAGATCTTCACCGTCGTCGCGAAGTCCGGCGCGAACGTCGACATGATCGTGCAGAACGTGTCGGCCGCCTCCACGGGGCGCACCGACATCTCCTTCACCCTGCCGAAGGCCGACGCGCCCACTGCTCTCAAGGCGCTCGCTGCCGAGCAGCAGGAGATCGGCTTTGAGAACCTGCTGCACGACGACCAGATCGGCAAGCTGTCGGTCGTCGGCGCCGGCATGCGCACGCACTCCGGCGTGTCGGCCACGCTGTTCGAGGCACTGCGCGACGCGGGCATCAACATCGAGATGATCTCGACCTCTGAGATCCGCATCTCGGTGGTGCTCCGCGGCTCGGATGTGGTCGACGCAGCCCGCGCCGTGCACACCGCCTACGGTCTCGACAGTGAGATCGAGGCGATCGTGCACGCCGGAACCGGCCGCTGAGCGCGAGAAACCACATTCAGCACGAGACACCATGCGTGACGTGACTTTTCACGCAGAAAGTGATTTCTCGCGACGGGCGTCGCACTCAGTGTCGCGCGGTAGACTCGCCGCAACCCTGACATCGGCGCCAGGCGCAGCATCCGCACCCTGGGGCTGAGCCTGGCGCACCGTCTTCACGCCAAGGATCCCCCATGACCCGCATCTCCGACTCAGGACTCTCCGTCGCCATCGTTGGCGCCACCGGCCAGGTGGGCACCGTGATGCGCGAGATTCTCGCCGAGCGGTCGTTCCCCATCCGCGAACTGCGCTTGTTTGCGTCCGCGCGCTCCGCCGGCACGACTGTCGACTTCGCCGGGACGCCGGTCGTCGTCGAAGACGTCGACGCCGCTGATGCCGCTGGCATCGACATCGCCCTGTTCTCTGCCGGCGCCACCGCCAGCCGTGCCTACGCGCCGAAGTTCGCCGAGGCCGGTGCCGTCGTCGTCGACAACTCCAGCGCGTGGCGGATGGACCCCGAGGTTCCGCTGGTGGTCAGCGAGGTCAACCCGGATGCCATCGACGAGCGTCCCCGTGGCATCATCGCCAACCCGAACTGCACCACGATGGCCGCGATGCCGGTGCTGAAGGCGCTGCACGCCGAGGCGGGGCTCGAGCGTCTCATCGTGTCCACCTATCAGGCCGTGTCCGGGTCGGGGATCGCGGGTGCGCAGGAGCTGCTCGGCCAGGTCGAGGGTGTGCTCGCCCAGGGCGACACGCTGCGGCTCGTGCATGACGGCTCGGCGGTCGACTTCCCGAGACCTGCGAAGTATGTGGCGCCGATCGCGTTCGACGTGATCCCGCTCGCTGGAAGCATCGTCGACGACGGCGACAACGAGACCGACGAGGAGAAGAAGCTCCGCAACGAGAGCCGCAAGATCCTCGGGCTCCCCGACCTGCGCGTCGCCGGGACCTGCGTGCGCGTGCCGGTCTTCACCGGACACTCCCTGTCGATCCACGCCGAGTTCACGAACGACATCACCCCCGAGCGGGCGCGCGAAGTCCTGGCATCCGCACCCGGCGTCGTGCTCGACGAGGTGCCGACCCCGCTGCAGGCCGCGGGCAAGGACCCGAGCTTCGTGGGCCGCATCCGCGCCGACCAGTCGGCACCCGAGGGCAAGGGCCTCGTGCTGTTCATCAGCAACGACAACCTGCGCAAGGGCGCCGCACTGAACGCCGTGCAGATCGCTGAGCTGCTCGTGGACCGACTCGTTCCCGCGAACGCGTAACACCGCCGACGGGAGGGCGCGCGGCTCAGGGGGCCACGCAGGGCGAACTAGACTGGTCGGGTGACTGAAACCGTCGACGTCGTCCTGATCGGTGGGGGCATCATGTCCGCCACGCTGGGTACTCTGCTGCACGAACTTCAGCCGGATTGGAAGGTCGTCGCGTTCGAGCGACTGAGCGACGTCGGCCAGGAGAGCTCGAACCCGTGGAACAACGCCGGAACCGGTCACGCGGCGCTCTGCGAGTTGAACTACATGCCGCAGGGTAAGGACGGCTCGCTCGACCCGGCCAAAGCCGTCTCGATCAATGAGCAGTTCCAGCAGAGTCGCCAGTTCTGGGCTTCGCTCGTCGAGCGCGGCGTGCTGAGCGAGCCGCCGACGTTCATCAACTCCACCCCGCACATGACCTTCGTGCGCGGCGAGAGGGACGTGGCGTACCTGAAGGCGCGCTACGAGATCCTCAAGGAGCAGCCGCTGTTCGCCGGGATCGAGTACAGCGAGGATTCCCGCGTCATCAATCAGTGGGCGCCGCTGCTCATGCAGAAGCGACGCAAGGGCGAGCCGTTCGCCGCGACCCGCGTGCCCGCCGGCACCGACGTCGACTTCGGTGCGCTCACGCATCAGCTCTTCGGGCATCTCTCGCGCAACGGCCTCGAGGTGCGCACCAACCACGAGGTGCGCGCGCTGAAGAAGCAGAAGGACGGCTCGTGGCTCGTCAAGTACCGGCGGAGCATCGGCGGCACCCCCGGTGAGGTCAAGGCTCGATTCGTGTTCGTGGGTGCCGGCGGATGGGCGCTCAAGATGCTGCAGCGCTCCGGCATCCCTGAGATCGAGGGCTATGGCGTCTTCCCGATCGGCGGGCAGTTCCTCAAGACGACCAACCCGAAGATCGTCGCCCAGCACAAGGCCAAGGTCTACTCCCAGGCGTCGGTCGGCGCACCGCCGATGTCGGTGCCGCATCTCGACGCCCGCGTCGTGGACGGCGAATCGTCGCTGCTGTTCGGGCCGTTCGCGACCTTCAGCCCGAAGTTCCTGAAACAGGGCTCGATACTCGACCTCGTCACGCAGGTGCGCACGCACAACCTGTGGCCGATGCTGCGGGTCGCAATCGCGAACCCCGACCTCATCACGTACCTGCTCGGTGAGCTGCTGAAGAACCACCGTCGCAAGGTCGACAGCCTGCGCACCTTCATGCCGACAGCGCACGACGAGGACTGGGAGCTCATCCAGGCCGGTCAGCGCGCGCAGGTGATGAAGAAAGACCCGGAGAAGGGCGGCATTCTGCAGTTCGGCACCGAGGTGGTGGCGGCGCAGGACGGCACAATCGCGGGTCTGCTCGGTGCGTCTCCCGGCGCGTCGACGGCAGTGCCGATCATGCTCGACGTGCTGCAGCGGTGCTTCCCCGAGCAGTACGCCGGCTGGGAGCCGGCGCTGCGCGAGCTCATCCCGACCTACGGCGAGAAGCTCAACGCCGATCCCGAGAAGGCGCGGGAGTGGATGCGCCGCACCGCGGAGGTCCTGCAGCTGGAGGCGTGACCCGCCGGCACCGCCGACTACACTCGATCGGTGGCCAAACTGTACTTCCGCTACGGCGCGATGAACTCGGGCAAGTCGACGGCGCTGCTGCAGGCGGCGTACAACTACGAGGAGCGCGGTCAGCGGGTGCTGCTTGCCAAGCCGGCCATCGACACGAAGGCCGCTTCGCAGATCGAGAGCCGCCTCGGGGTGACCCGTGACGCCGACTTCCTGATCGGGCCCGACGACGACGCTCGCGAGCTGTTCCGGTGCGAGCGTGAGCGCGTCCGTCACGAGGGCGAGGCGGCGCTGCTTCCCGATGAACCCCGGGACGTCGCCTGTCTGCTCGTCGACGAGGCGCAGTTCCTCTCAGCCGCGCAGGTCGACGACCTGTTCCGGATCGCGGT
>JAPSIX010000108.1 GCA_031178475.1 Microbacterium sp.
CGCGCCGCCGCGCGGCATCCACGGTGCCGAACGGCACACCCAGCTGGTGCAGACTGCGGTGCAGCGGCCGCTGATCCAGGATGTCGGCCGCCTGAGTCACACCGACCGAAGCGGCCACGGTGAGGAACGAGCCGATGAGCGTGATGATCAGACCCGTGCGCAGGTCGGTGACCAGCGTGAGATCGGCAGCGGACGCGTCGCCCGCGCTCATCACATCCATCACCGAGACGCCGGTGCCTGCGAAGACGGCCATGAAGCTCGCCATCGCGACACCGCCCACCTGCCGCCACGCCGCCTTCGGCGAATCGAGCACCGTTCGGGCGGCGAGCAGTCGTTCCGGCGTGGCAGCACGACGCACCTGGCCGCGAGCGATCACCTTCAGCACCCACGGTCCGACGAGGTTGAGCAGCGCGAGCGTCCCACCGAACAGCACAGCCAGCACCACTGCCACCGACACGGCGCCCGCCAGCGACGGAACAGCCTGTGCGACCACGAACGCGACCACGAGCAGCACTGCGGCCAACAGGGCACGCACCCAGTGCACCGATGCGGGCTGTGAGCGCGTCCGCACACCCAGCGGCGAGATCACGACTCGGCGCAATCCGAGCACAGCGCTGACGATGGCGAGCAGCACCGCCCCCAGGCACACCGCGAGAATGCCGAACGGCGCAAGCAGCACGGCCGCTGCGCCCAGCGGTGCGCCACGGAACGGGATGGCACCCAATGCGGGTACGAGGATGAGGTACCCGACGACTCCGGCGAGTACCCCGGCGCACGCCACGAGCGTGGATTCGACGACGGTGGCGACACCGACACCAGTAGGGGAGACGCCAAGAAGTCGCAGCGTGGAGAGGCGCTCGTCCCGCCGCCGCGCGGACAGCCGAGCGGCCGCTCCACCGAGTGACGACAGCGGAACGACCAGGAGCACCAGGGCCACCGCAGCGAGAGCGTGATAGATCGGCGCCTCGGGGTCGTTCCAGCTCCAGAAGGACTGCGCACCACCGACCACGCCGAGCACGAGCGCCGTGACGATCGCGAAGGCGGCGGCCGGGATCGCCAGGGCCGCCCGGTTTCCGGGCTCGGGACGCAGCAGCAGGCGCAGCACCGACCCGTTCACGCCACCACCGCCGACGAGACGATGGCACCATCGCGCATCGCGAGGGTGCGCGAGCACCGCGCGGCGACCTGCGGGTCGTGCGTGACGACGATCAGAGTGCGGCCCTGGCCGGTCGTGGACCACAGCAGGGCGTCCATGACCTCACGTGAGGTCTGCGAGTCCAGCGCACCCGTGGGCTCATCGGCGAAGATCAGCTCGGCGCCGGTGACCTGCGCGCGGGCGATCGCCACGCGTTGCGCCTGCCCGCCCGAGAGCTCGCCGATGCGGCGGTCCTCCATGCCGGCCAGCCCGAGGGCGTGCAACCACGAGGCGGCGTGGCCGGTGGCATCCTGTCGTTTCACGCCGTTGATCATCAGAGCCAGCGCGACGTTCTCGATCGCCGTCAGTTCGGGGATGAGCAGTCCCTGCTGGAAGACGAATCCGAACCGCTCACGGCGCAATCGTGAGCGTGCCGTCTCGGATTCCGCGGACACTTGGATCTCGGGTCCGACGGCGGGGCGAAAGCGCACCGAGCCGGAATCGGGGACGATGATGCCGGCAAGCGCGTGCAGCAGCGTGGTCTTGCCCGAGCCGGACGCGCCCATGATCGCCAGCGACTCGCCGCGGTGCACGGCGACGTCGACCCCGGCGAGCGCGCGCGTCGAACCGTAGCTCTTGGAGAGGGAGTGGGCGTGCAACGCGAAATCGTTCATGTCCCCAGCCTCTGACGAGCACCGGGGCGGGATCGTCGCTCCAGCGGATGATCCCGCCCCGGTACTGTCCTCCCGGAGGATGATTCAGCTCAGGTTCTTCTGCCACGCTCCCGCATACGACGCCGGAACGAAACCGATGGCCTCGTTGATGTCCAGCATCGGACGGTTCTCCTCGGCGTTGAACGTGGACACCTTCGGTGACGCCGGCGCGATGCCGCGCCAGCGCAGCAGGTTCGCGCACTTCACGACCGTGCCCAGCCGACGTCCGCGGTGCTCGTTGAGCACGAGGGTGCCGAACTGGTGCGTGACGTCGGTGAGGTCGCTGCTGATAACCAGCTGGTTGTACGCGACCAGCGCCCCGGACGGGAGATGCTGCACTGCGGCGACGGAGACCGTCTGACCGCTGTCGGCGAAACGCTTGTCGCGACGACGTACGCGGTCGGCATCCCACTTCTCCTCGTCGACGGCGAGGTCGCCGCTCGGCACGTCCGTGGCGAGCCGGGAGAGCACCTCGGCGTAGGTGTCCAGCAGCTCCGGGGGCGTCGGCGCGGTCCAGGTCACGACCCGGTAGTCGGGACCGGCGGCCTCGAGCGCCTCGGCGAGACGACGCTCCACCGCCGCCAGGTCGCCTTGCAGGTCGAACTCGCTGTTGCGCTCGACCTGTTCGAGCCGGTAGCCCCCGGCCTCGAGCGCCCTGCTGAGCTCGGTGACGGGCACCGCACCCCAGCCGGTCGCCGGCACGAGGACGCTCTCGCCGAGTGCCGGTCGGTGCAGCGTCCAGGTCTGCAGGCTCGTCCGGCCGGACCGGCGCGCCTCGTCCTCTGCGAGGGCGAGCAGGACCTCCTCGACGCCCTGGTCCCAGGCATCCGGGTCGATGAGCAGGTCGAACTCGGCCGTCGTCGCGCCCTCCTCCTGCGGCAGCGACAGGGTCACCGTTCCCACGATCCTGTCCTGCACCCGGGCGATGAACCCGATCTGCAGCCGGTCGGTGGAGTCGAGCCAGTCCGGCAGCAGCTCCTGCGCACTGGGTGCGAGCTCTGCGATGCCGGCGTCGTGGAGGCAGACGCGGCGGTTCAGCTCGGCCATGGCGAGGAAGTCCGCCGCGTTGGCGGCATCGACGGATGCCGGGATGGCGAGCGGGGTGATGGTGAGCTCGTCTGTGAGCGTGGTCATGTCAGTTCCTTCTTCCAGGCGCCCTCGTAGGCGACAGGGGTGAAGCCGATGGCTTCGTTGATGGAGAGCATCGGCCGGTTCTCCTCGGCGTTGTAGGTGATGACCTCCGGCGAGGTGGGGAAGCGCTTCCGCCAGTCCAGCAGTCCGGCGGTCTTCACGAGCATCCCGAGGCGGTGGCCGCGGTGATCGGCGAGCACGAGGGTGTCCTCCTGCTGGGTCGAAGAGCCAGGATCGCCCGTGATCGCGAGTTCGTTGAACGCACAGAGATGCCCGGTCTCGACGTGCTCAGCGGCGGTGACGAGCACCGACGAGCCGCGTACGGCGTACAACTCGTCGTGACGGCGCACTCGTTCGGCGTCCCACGTCTCGACGGGCAGGTCGAGGTCGGCATCCGGAACATCCGTGGACATCCGCGACTTCAGCACCGCGTACTCGTCGATGCGCTCCGCCGGTGTCGGCAGCATCCACTGCACGACACGGTACCCGCGCGCGTGGGTGCCCGCCCGCTCGAAGAGCTGCTGCAACTGCGGCACGCTGTCGTCGCTCCAGGTGTAGCGGCTGACCCGTTCCACCTGTTCCAGCCGGAAACCGTGCCGCTGCAGGAAGCGAGCGGCGTGATCGCGGGGGATCGACCCGAAACCGGTCGGGGAGGAGATCCGCCCGACATCCCCGGTCCCGCCGGGCTCCACGTGCTCCGTCCAGTTCAGCAGCCTTCGGACACCGGCGGCGCGCAGGTGCGACTCGGCGTGAGCGAGCACCGCTCCGCCGATGCCGCGGCCCCACACGCGGCGGAGCAGCGCGATGCCGATCATGCCGGTCGCACCACCGTCGTCCTGCAGGATCGTGGTGCCGCAGCAGCCGACGATGTCGCCGTCCAGCCGCACATACCACTGCCGGCGTGTCTGGTCAGGTGTCGAGCGCAGCATCGGCAGCAGCGATTCGGCCGAGCGGAACGCGTCGGTGCGCCCGGTGGTTTCGAACAGCGACGCGTTGCGCACTTCGGTGTACTCGCAGATGAGATCGGTCGGCCCTGCATCCGCCCGAGCCGGCAGCTCGAGCGGATGCAGGGTCGCACCGGCGGGAAGCGTGATGGTCATCTTCTCCTCGTCTCAGAGCAGCCGTCGGTGCTGTTCGAAGGCGAGCAGGGCCAGCGCTTCCCGCTCGTGGATCGCGCGCTGGATCATGGCTGTGTCAGCGCGTTCCTCACGGTCGACCGCCTGGATGCCGCGCTGCAGCAGCCAGAGACCGACTCGGAAGGCGAGACGTTCAGCGGGGCTCAGGCGACGCTGTTCGTCGGTGTCGGGGATGGTGAGGATCTGACGATCCCCGGTATCCGGCGGATGGGTCGTCCCCTGGTGCAGGGTGCGCTCCATGGTGGTCTGCAGAGTCGTGTTCACGATCGTGCTCTTTCTGTGGTGGTGTCGCCCGGAAGGGCGCCGAAGGATGCCGCGATGCGCAGGCGACGCGCATCAGGGCATGCGAGGAAGGAGTCCGCGCAGAAGGGGCGCGGACGGGAGAGCCCGGAAAGGGGCGGGGAGGCGACCGCTCAGAAGGCGGGCGCGTGAACCGGTGTCCGGCGAAGAGATCCGGACGCGGTCGGGCGGCAGTGCGCTGCTAGCAGGCGCTGCGGACGCCGGCGGAGGTCACCGAGAGTGCGCGGAATGGCGCGGTCACGGGCGACGCGTTCCTGCCGGTGTGACGGGCGTCGAGCTTCGTGATAATCATCGGATACCTCCTCTCTGGCGATCGGTGGTCACGTTAGCGACATTCTGCGTGCGGCGTCAAGCATTTGTTCGGTTTCACGGCGTGTCGCAGAGCCGGGATGCGGATTTCCGCGGCGCGGGGACGCTGCCGCCGCGGTGCCTTCGGGTAGCGTATGCACGTGATCCACCCGACCCCGAAGGCGCCGTCATGCATCTGAAGAGCCTGACGCTGAAGGGCTTCAAGTCGTTCGCCCAGCCCACGACATTCGTGTTCGAACCGGGCGTCACCTGCATCGTCGGCCCCAACGGCTCGGGCAAGTCGAACGTCGTCGACGCTCTCGCCTGGGTGATGGGGGAGCAGGGCGCGAAGACCCTGCGCGGCGGCAAGATGGAAGACGTCATCTTCGCCGGCACCTCGACCCGCGGGCCGCTCGGCCGCGCCGAAGTGCAGCTGACGATCGACAACAGCGACGGGGCGCTGCCGATCGAGTACGCCGAGGTGACGATCAGCCGCACGCTGTTCCGCAACGGGTCGAGCGAGTACGCCATCAACGGCTCGAGTTGCCGGCTGCTCGATGTGCAGGAGCTGCTGAGCGACTCCGGACTCGGCCGCGAGATGCACGTGATCGTCGGCCAGGGCCGGCTGGACACCGTGCTGCAGGCGTCCCCCGAAGAACGCCGAGGCTTCATCGAGGAGGCCGCCGGGATTCTCAAGCACCGCCGGCGCAAGGAGAAGACCCTGCGCAAGCTGGACGCGATGGAGACCAACCTGACCCGCCTCAGCGATCTGGCCGGCGAGATTCGTCGTCAGCTGAAGCCGCTGGGCAGGCAGGCCGAGATCGCGCGTGAGGCGCAGACCATCGCCGCCGTCGTGCGCGACGCGAAGGCGCGACTGTTCGCGGACGACGTGGTGGCACTGCGCACGGCGCTCGCCGACCACACCCGCACCGAGCACGAGCGGCACACCGAGCGGCTCGTGCTCTCCGAGCAGCTCGACGCGGTGCGCGCCGGCATCCAGCGACTGGAGCAGCAGCAGAACTCGGCCGCGGTCGACGAGGCCCGGCGTGTCGCCTTCGGTCTCGAGCAGGTGCAGGAGCGCACGCGCAGCCTGTACACGCTCGCGAACCAGCGCCTTGCCCTGCTGGGGAGCGAGGACGACGACGCGGTCACCGCGATCACCGTCACGCAGGACACCATCGACGAGGCGAAGGACGAGATCACCCGCATCTCCGAGGGGCTCGGCGATGCCAGGGATGCCGCCGTCGCCGCCAGCCGGGAGGTGGTGAACGCCCGCGCCGAGCTGGACACTCTCGACGTCGACATCGCCGAGCAGAGCGCCCTCGTGTCGGAGTACGACATGCGTCTGACCGCACTCCGCGGAAACGCGGACGCTGCGGCATCCGCCCTCGCCGCGGTTCGCGGTGCGGTGCTGCGTCAGGAGAACGCACTGGAGGC
>JAPSIX010000109.1 GCA_031178475.1 Microbacterium sp.
CCCACCCTGTACGTCTGGTTCCCCGGCAACGCGGCGGAGGCGCTCTCGTTCTATCGCGATGTGTTCGACGGCGAACTCGAGCTGCACACCTTCGAAGAGTTCGGTCGCACCGACGGCCCGCCCGACGCCATCGCACACGGCGTGCTCAGCGGTCGCGTGCCGCTGTACGGCACCGACGCTGTGGCCGGTGAGTCCTCGGTTTCGCAGACGGGCGTGAGCGTGGCCCTGCTCGGCACCGCGGACGGCGACACACTCAGCGGCTGGTTCGAGCGGCTGTCGGAGGGTGCCGACGTGATCGACCCGCTGCAGAAACGCCCATGGGGAGCCACCGACGGACAGCTCGTCGACCGCTACGGCATCCGCTGGCTGATCGGCTTCGAACACTGAGCGCGGCGGGCAGCGCCGCCGGTACTACGGTGGAGGCGTGACCGCGCCGCCCCACATCCGACCCGGACCGGGGTGGCGTGCCTGGGTGATCTGGTCGGTGGCCGTCGCCGCGTACGTCCTCGCCATCACGAACCGCGCCTCGCTGAGCGCTGTCGGTGTGGACGCCGCGGAACGGTTCCAGGCCGACGCCGCGACGCTGTCGCTGTTCGCGGTGGTTCAGCTCGCCGTGTACGGCGGGATGCAGATCCCGATCGGCATCCTGCTGGACCGCTATGGATCGCGGCCGATCATGGCGATCGGGATGGTCCTCATGGCGCTCGGTCAGCTGGTGATGGCACTCTCACCCAGCATCGGCATCGCCCTCGTCGCGCGAGTGCTGCTCGGCGCCGGAGACGCCGCGGTCTTCCCGGCAGCGCTGCGTCTCGTTGCGACCTGGTTTCCTGCCCAACGCGCGCCGGTGATGGTGCAGTTCACCGGCATCATCGGGCAGACCGGACAGCTCGTGGCGCTCATCCCGCTGCCGGCACTGCTGCACGCGACCAGCTGGACGATCACCTTCGGCAGCATCGCAGGTCTCGGCATCCTGTTCGCCATCCTTGTCTGGCTCGTCATCCGCAACCACCCGCCGACCCAAGCCGCCGACGTCTCGGTCAACACCGAGACCGGCGTCGTGAAAGTCGTCACCTCTGCAATCGACACCGGCGTCGGCATCCGGGCGGCCTGGGCGCACCCGGGCACCCGCCTGGCGTTCTGGTCGCACTTCACCACGCCGTTCGCCGGCACCGCCTTCGTGCTGCTGTGGGGGATGCCTTTCCTCACCGCCGGCGAAGGCCTGTCCACGCCCGCGGCAGCAGCGCTGCTGTCGCTGTTCGTCGTATCGGGCATGCTGTTCGGGCCGATCCTAGGCGAGCTGTCGCGCCGCATCCCGACGCGCCGATCCCTCGCGCTGGTGCTGCCCACCGTCGCCGTGCAGTTCGCGGCATGGCTCGCGGTCATCGCGTGGGACGGCCCGGCGCCGTTCTGGCTGCTGATCGTGCTCGTGGTCGCGCTCTCCGCCGGCGGCCCGGCATCCATGATCGCGTTCGATCACGCGCGGACCCACAACCCGGCCCACCGCCTGAGCACCGCAACCGGGGTCACCAACGCCGGCGGATTCCTCGCCGCGCTCGCGGCGATCTTCCTCATCGGACTCACCCTCGACCTGCAGGGTGCCGGCACACCGGAGACCTATTCGCTGGACGCGTTCCGGCTGGCGTTCCTCACCCAGGTGCCGCTGTGGCTGCTCGGGTCCACGTTCATCGTCATCGAACGCAAACGCACGCGCATCCGCATGGGCTTGGATCCCGAGCGCGCCCGTCGGTGAACCCCACCCGCTGATCGGAAAGACCCTACCGCTGCGGGGTCCAGCCGATCGGCCGCGCTCCGCCGCGTCCGCCGCGCTCGACGTCGCCACGCTCCGACCATCCCTGGGCCTCACCCGAAGTATCGAACGCGCCGCGGGCCAGTCGCATGCCGACGTCGTCGTGATGCATGCGAGGCGCTCCCCCGCGCCGCACCGATGCCCGCACACTCCACGACTCGTCGGCGAACCCGCCGCCGCGGAACACGCGGTAGTCGTCGTACCGCTCCGGGTCGAGCAGATCCCAGCACCACTCCCACACATTGCCGAGCATGTCGAACAGGCCGTGCAGGTTCGGCAGCTTACCTCCGACATCCTGCGGATGCGATACCCCGTCCAGCGCCGTCCAGGCGGCGTCGGCGAGCGGTGCGTAATGCGCACCGGCGGATCCGGCCCGGCACGCATACTCCCATTCGGCTTCGGTGGGCAGTCGGTAGCCGTCGCTGTCGACGTGCCACGTCACCTCCTCGCCATCGAACGTGTACGCCGGTTCGAGGCCCTCCCACTCGGACGCCGCGTTGCAGAACCGGATGGCGCGCAGCCAGCTGAGATCCCTCGCCGGGCGGCGGGGATGCTGAGACGGCACGCCGAGCACCTCGGCGAACTGCTCCTCGGTCACCGCGAACACGCCGATCTCGAACGGTTCGAGCTCGACACGGCGGTGCTCCTCGCGTCGCGCGTCGTGCAGGACGACCGATCCGCCGGGGAGCGCCCGCATCTCCCAGAGATCCATCTCAGCCCACCGCCGGGATCTCCCCCGAGCGGGTGTCGTCGCGCGTCTCAGGAGACGCGCGCTCCGGCAGCGGCACAGAGAACAGACGCATGAAGAACTGGCACATCGGCCCGACCAACAGCGCGAAGGCGACGGTACCGACGCCGACGTTGCCGCCCAGCGCCCAGCCGGCCGCCACGACGGTCACCTCCAGGGCCGTGCGCACCACCCAGATGGGAAAACCCGTGAGCTGGTGAAGCCCGGTCATGAGTCCGTCGCGCGGTCCGGGGCCGAAGTGGGCGCCGATGTAGAGGCCGGTCGCGGCGGCGAGCACGGTGAGCCCGATGATGAAGAACAGGATTCGCACCCACAGCGGCTGACCCTCTGGGATGAGCAGGAACCCGACGTCTGCCGCAGGGCCCACACCGAGCGCATTGACGATCGTCCCGATGCCGGGCTTCTGTCGGATCGGAATCCACAGCAGCAGTACGACGATGCTGACGAGGATCGTGATCGCCCCGAAGCTCAGCGGCACCTGGTTCGCGATCCCCTGGGTCAGCACATCCCACGGGGCGGCCCCGATCACGCCGCGCACGATGAAGGCGATCCCGATGCCATACAGGAAGACACCCACCAGCAGTTGCGCGACCCGCCGCGGTAGGCGCCGGCCGCTCAGCCGGCTCATGCCGGCGTCCTCTCCACCCAGACCGGGTGCTTCGCGGCGCGACCGTCGCCGGATGAGGTGCGGGTAAGCCGGCGGCGCACCCAGGGCGCGACGTGGGTGCGGTAGTACATCAGACCGCCTGGTCCCAGCTCCCGGTGCACGGCCGGCGACCACCATTCCTCCGGCGGCTCGAAACCGAGGGCGTGCAGCACGCGCGCGGCGACGCGGTGATGGCCGTTGGCGTTCATGTGCAGGCGGTCCTCCGACCAGTACTCCGGCCGGGACAGCTCGCGGTCGGGCCAGTTCAGTGCCCGGATCACGTCCGGCCGGTCCTCGATCCGGCGCACCACGGCGGCCGACAGCTGATCGCCGCGGCGCTGGATCATCCGCCCCATCGGCAACTGCGGGCTCGGGTTCGCGCCGGAGAGCAGGATGAGGCGAACCCCCTCCTCGTCGCACCGCCGCAGCACCCGACTGAACGCGTCGGCGATGTGCTCGATGTCGGCGTTGGGGCGCAGCATGTCGTTACCCCCGCCGTTGAAGGACAGATGCGTGGGCTTCAGCGCAAGGGCTGGTTCGAGCTGCTCCTCGACGATCGGCCACGCCAGTCGGCCCCGGATGGCGAGGTTGGCGTACTGGATCGGCTCGCCGACGGCATCCGACCAGCCCTGCGCGGCGAGGTCGGCCCATCCCCGAACTCGGCCGTCCGGCAACTCGTCGCCGACGCCCTCTGTGAAAGAGTCGCCGATCGCCACGAAACGCACTGCCGCCATGACTTCAGCCTAAGCCTCGCCGGGCGCAGGGCCGGAGCGCCAGTCAGCCGAGGAACACCTTCTGCAGCGTGTCGAGCCCGACGCCGCCGATGTCGAGAGCGCGCTTGTGGAAGTCCTTGAACGAGAAGGACTCGCCCTGCTCTTCGCGCACAGCATCTCGCACCTGCTCCCAAATGCGCTGGCCCACCTTGTATGAGGGCGCCTGCCCAGGCCAGCCGAGGTAGCGGTTCACCTCGAACCGCCGGAACTCGTCGGGCATGTTCACGTTGCGGCGCATCATCTCCAGCGCGTAGTCGTGATCCCAGATGCCCTCACCCTCCAGGCGCGGCTTACCCAGGTGCACGCCGATGTCCAGCACCACCCGCAGAGCGCGCAGCCGCTGGCCGTCGAGCATGCCGAGCCGGTCGGCCGGGTCGTCGAGATAGCCGAGCTGCTCCATCAGACGTTCGGCGTACAGCGCCCATCCTTCGGCGTGCCCGGAGGTGCCGGCCAGCACCCGCCGCCACGTGTTCAGCTCGGCCCTGTTGTACGTGGCCTGCGCGATCTGCAGGTGGTGGCCCGGGACGCCCTCGTGGTAGACGGTGGTGAGCTCCCGCCAGGTGTCGAACTCGGTGACGCCCTCGGGCACCGACCACCACATCCGTCCCGGACGGGAGAAGTCGTCGGTCGGACCGGTGTAGTAGATGCCGCCCTCCTGAGTGGGGGCGATCATGCACTCCAGCTCGCGGATCTGCTCCGGAATGTCGAAGTGCGTGGCGCCGAGTTCTGCGACGGCGCGGTCGCTGGTCTCCTGCATCCAGCGCTGCAGGGCCTCGGTGCCGTGCAGCTTGCGCGAGGGGTCTGCCTCCAGATGCGCGACGGCTTCGTCCACCGTCGCGCCGGGCAGGATCTCGTTGGCGATCGCCTCCTGCTCGGCGATCATCCGCGCCAGCTCCTCACGACCCCACTCGTACGTCTCGTCGAGGTCGATGGTGGCGCCGAGGAATCGACGGGAGTTCAGGGCGTAGAGGTCGCGCCCCACGGCATCCTCGTCGGATGCCGCAGCGGCCAGCTCGCTGGTGAGGAACCCGCGCAGCTCGTCGTAGGCGAGGCGGGCGGCGCCGGCGCGGTCGGCGAGGTCGCGCGCGAGGGATGCCGGCAGCTGGCCGCCGTCCGGGCCTGCATCGGCCACGAATGCGGCGAAGAAGCCGTCGTCGGCGCTGTACCGCTCGATCTGGGTGGCGACCTCCACCACCTGGCGGCGGGCGGGGACCACACCGCGACGGATGCCGTCGCGCAGCGTCTCCGTGTACCCCTTCAGCGCGGCGGGAAGCGCGTCGAGGCGCTCAGCGATCACGGCCCAGTCGTCGACCTCGGCCGTGGGCATGAGGTCGAACGCCTGTCGGAAGTCCTGCGGAGCGGATGCGATGACGTTCAGGTCACGAAGGTGCCACTGCGCGTCGTGCAGTTCGATCTGAAGCCGCAGCTCGTTGGAAAGGTCGGTCTTGGTGACCTCGTCCACGGCGTCGACCGGATCCAGGGCGTCCAGCGCGGCAAGCGCGTCGCGCGCGGCCTGCACCGAGCGCTCGTGCCCTTCGGGGCTGAGGTCGTCCAGGCGGCCGTTCGCCTCGTTGCGGCCGATGTACGTCGCCAGCACCGGCGACAATTCAACCAGGGTGTCGACCCACTTCTCGGCGACGTCGTCGATCGCGGAGGGGGTGCGCGGTTCAGCAGTCATCATCCCAGGCTAGTGGGCGTGCTTCGGCGAGGAGGGGATGGCGTGGTGGACTCCCAGCGGTGGGCGTAGTGTCAGCGTCATGCCCATCAAGCTCGAGAACGTCGCCATCGCGGTGCGGGATCTGGAAGCGGCGATCGCGTTCTTCACCGACCTCGGTCTGACGGTCATCGGCCGCGACACGGTCAGCGGTGACTGGACCGACACGGCCGTCGGGCTCGACGGCAACCACGCGAAGATCGCGATGCTGCAGACACCCGGCGGCGAAGGACGCCTTGAGCTGTTCGAGTACATCCACCCGGAAGCGATCGAGACGGAGCCCACCCGGCCGAACGAGATCGGCATGCACCGAGTCGCCTTCTCGGTCGACGACATCGACGAGGCGCTTCGGGTCGCCGCTCGGCACGGCTGCCACCCGCTTCGCGGCGTCGCCACGTTC
>JAPSIX010000110.1 GCA_031178475.1 Microbacterium sp.
CACCGGCAGCGGCGGCCTTCTTCGCCTTGTGACGCTCGGAGAGGTAGTGCCACAGCGTGACGAGCGCGGTGCCGCCGACGGCGGCGAGGAGGATGAGGTCGATGTACTGCTCGACGAACTCCGCGACCGGCGGGATGAAGCCGATCACATAGCCGAACATCGTCAGGCCGAATCCCCACAGCACGGCGCCGATGAGGTTGTAGAGCGTGTACTTGCCCTTGTGCATGTGCCCGACACCCGCCGCCACCGGGGCGAAGGTGCGCACGATGGGCACGAACCGGGCGAGGATGATCGTGATTCCGCCGAACCGCTCGAAGAACTGGTTCGTGCGCTCGACGTTCTTGCGGCTGAAGAGCCCCGACTCCTTGCGTTCGAAGACCGCTGGTCCGCCCTTGTGCCCGATCAGGTAGCCGACCTCTCCGCCGACGAACGCGGCCAAGCCGATCAGCAGCGCCACCCACCAGACGCTGATTCCGAACACGCCGTTGGCTGCGTAAGGCTGAGAATGCGACAGCAGCCCGGCGATGACCAGCAGGGTGTCACCGGGAAGCAGGAAGCCGACCAGCAAGCCGGTCTCGGCGAAGACGATGAAGCAGACCACGAGCAGCGCCCACGGACCAGCCGTGCCGATGATGGTCGCGGGATCGAGCCAGGGGATGAGCGCGGTCGGCGCCTGCAGTGCGGTGTGAAGCATGGTGTCCCGTCGTATCAGCGGTCGGCGGTGTGTCTATGTCCGGTGCGGAAGGTGGGACTTGAGTCCCTCCGGCCCCTCCACCCGCCGCTGCGCAGCGCGCGGAGCCTCTGGCCGGTGGGGCCCCGGGAACCAAGGGGCCAGCCGTATCCCCTGAGCGCTGCTGCTGCGACCCTACGGACCGCGTCATCAGCACTCGTGCGGAAGGTGGGACTTGAACCCACACGCCCTGAGGCACAGGAACCTAAATCCTGCGTGTCTGCCAATTTCACCACTCCCGCGCAACGCCTTTCAGTCTACTGAGCGCTGTCTGCGTCTCAGCCGCGAATCTCCGGCGCATCGGGCATCACGTGGCGGGCACCGGCGCGAGTGAGAACAGGAACAAGGTCAACAACGACGGACCGACCGTGGCTATCAGCAGCACGCCTACCGCGATCAGGAATCCCGAGAGACTCAGCACCGTTCCGCGCAGGTGCGGAGCCTCCCGCAGAGTGCGCCGGGATGCCAGCGCGAGCGAGATGGCTGCCGTGGCGGCGACCGTCGCGACGAGCCATGACTGAGCGGTCAACACGGAAAGAACCGCCAGCAAGAAGCTCGCTACCGCTTTGCCGTCTACGGCGCCCACACGCGCTTCAGCGTTCATGATGATCCCCCCGGTTCACGCGGTCAGCCTATCCCGACCAGGGCGCATCTGGCCCCTGTGGATAACTTCCGCGCCGGCCGCGCCGGATCTGCCATGATTCCCGGCGTGAGCCATCCGTCCGTCCTCGTCGCCGAACGCGTGCGCCGGCGGCTGCGTCTGGAGCAGACCGACCCGGCCGCGCAACCTGATGAGGCGCGGCGCATCGCGCAGACCGAAGTGCGGCGGCACAACGACCTCGCCCTGCAGCGCGGCGACGTGCTCATCGACGACGAAGCTGCCCTCATCAGGGACGTGCTGGCCTCCGTGTCCGGCTTCGGGGCGCTGCAGCCCCTGCTGGATGATCCCGAGATCGAAGAGATCTGGCTGAACGGGCCCGACCGCATCTTCGTGGCACGGGGCGGGGTCGCCGAGCGACTCGACCTGCAGCTCACCGACGCCATCGTGCGTGATCTCGTCGAGCGGATGCTGCAATCCACCGGCCGACGCGTCGACATAAGCCAGCCGTTCGTCGACGCCTCACTGCCCGACGGATCGCGCCTGCACGTCGCGATCGCGGACGTCGTACGCGGCTCGTGGGCGGTGAACATTCGCAAATTCCTGCCGCAGCATCGCACCCTGGCATCCCTCGTCGAGCAGGGATCCGTGTCCCCGGACGTCGCCGAACTGCTGCACCGTGCACTGCTCGACGGCAAGAGCATCATCGTGTCGGGCGCGACGCACGCCGGGAAGACCACGCTGCTCGGCGCCCTGCTCGCGTCCTGCGCCGATCGCCAGCGCATCATCACCGTCGAGGAGACGTTCGAGCTCGCGGTGGAAGGCCCCGACGTCGTCGCCCTGCAAGGCCGGCAGGCAAGCCTGGAGGGTACCGGCGAGATCACGCTGCGCCGGCTCGTCAAGGAAGCGCTGCGCATGCGCCCGGAGCGCCTCGTCGTGGGCGAGGTGCGCGATGCGGAGGCCCTCGACCTCGTCCTCGCCCTGAACACCGGCGTCCCCGGCGCCGGCACGGTCCACGCAAACTCCGCCACGGAGGCGCTCGAGAAGCTCGCACTGCTGCCCCTGCTCGCCGGTCGCAACATCGACCGTGCCTTCATCGCGCCCGCGCTCGCCGGCTCGATCTCGTACGTGGTGCACTGCGCCCGTGAAGCCGATGGCACTCGCCGGGTCGTCGAGGTCGTCGCGCCGACCGGTGAAGTGGTCGACGGGCGCATCCTCAGCCGCACGGTGTACCTCGCCGAGGAGCGGGCATGACGCTGCTCGTGGGGGCGCTGCTCGGCACCGGAGTGGTGCTGTGCCTGTCGCCGTGGCTATGGCCGCCGCGCGAGCAGAGGACGAAGACTCCACGGCAGAGCCGCCTGGCGCGCCTCATCGGTGAAGCAGGCTACCCGCGCGCTTCGGTGCGCACCGTCGTGGCGATCATGATCGCCGCCGCGCTCGTGGCCGCATCCGTCGCCTGGCTACTCACCGGCATCCCGGTGCTCGCCGTTCTCGCCGCCACCGCCGGGGCCGCAGCGCCTCTGCTGCACCTGCGTGGCCGACGGCTGCGACTGCGCAAGGCTCGGCGCCAGCTGTGGCCCGACGTGTGCGACCTGCTCGTCGCTGCGATCAGGGTGGGGCTCTCGCTGCCCGACGCGGTGGCGAGCCTCTCCGACTCCGCACCGCCGGCCATCCGTCCCGCCTTCGCCGTCTTCGAGCGCGATCTGCGAGCCACCGGACGATTCGAGGCCAGCCTCGACCGGCTGAAGAGCACACTGGCCGACCCGATCGCAGACCGCATCCTCGAGACGCTGCGAATGGCACGGCAGGTCGGCGGCACCGAGCTGACCGGCGTGCTGCGGGCGCTTTCCTCATCGGTGCGCGCCGACGCCGCCCTCCGCGGCGAGGTGGAGGCCCGCCAGTCGTGGATCCGCGGCGCAGCGGTCCTCGGCGCGGTGGCACCGTGGGTGATCCTCGCCCTCCTCGCGCTGCGACCCGAGGGGCGCGAGGCGTACGGGAGCGCCGAAGGCGTTGTGGTGATCGTCGTCGGCGCGGTCGTCTCGGTGATCGCGTACCGCATCATGATCCGCATCGGACGCCTGCCGGAACCTGCGAGGTGGTTCGGATGACCGTGGTGACCGATGCCGCGTTCGCCGTCCTGCTCGGCGGCACCTTCGCCGCAGGCGTGTTCGGCATCCTTTCCGCACTGCCGCGCTGGGGCGCTCTGCCGCTGGATCGGCGGATCGCGCCGTACGTGCGCGACGTGGTGCCGGACGAACTCCTGCCCTCCGGCATCCTGCCCGCCGTCGGCACGCTGCCGGTGCAGGGTCGACGGGTGTGGGAGCGGGTGCGGAGCGCGTTCGAGCGGATGCTGGGCGGCGGGGACACGCTACGCCTGCGCTTGGCGCAGGCAGGCAGCGCGCAGTCGCCTGCGGCGTTCCGCGGACGACAGCTGGCGTGGGGCATCGGCGGGCTGCTCGCCGGGGCGCTGATCGTCGTGATCCTCGCCGTCGCCGGTCGGCTCACCCCGCCGGCGGTCCTGCTGCCCCTGCTCGCGGGCGCTGTTGGGGCGATCGGCTGCGACATGCATCTCACCGCGAAGGCGAAGGCCCGCCGCGCCCGGCTCGCGGACGAACTGCCCACCACCCTGGAGTTCCTCGCGCTCTGCCTGTCGGCGGGGGAGTCGCTGCTCGACGCGCTGCGGCGGGTCTCGATGATCGGCACGGGAGAGCTCACCGCCGAGCTCCGTCAGACCGTGCTGGCCGTGCACACCGGGTCGCCGCTCGCGGACGCCCTCGGCGAGACCGCGACGCGGCTGCAGCTTCCCGGGCTGACCCGCGCCGTCGATCAGATCGTGGCGGCGCTCGAGCACGGTGCCCCACTCGCGGCGGTGCTGCACGCTCAGGCCGCCGACGCGCGCGACGAGGCCAAGCGCATCCTCATCGAACAGGCCGGTCACAAGGAGATCCTCATGCTCCTGCCTCTGGTGTTCCTCATCCTGCCCCTCAGCGTTCTGTTCGCGGTGTACCCAGGCCTCTTCATCCTCCGGCTCGGTCTTGGCTGAGCCACCGCCCCACTGCCGCCCCCGACCCAAAGGAGTCACCATGACGACGATCAGACGATGGTTCACCCAGGCGCGCGCCCTCGCCGACGACGAGCGCGGCGACGTGCCCGGCTGGGTCTTGGTGACGCTCATGACAGCCGCACTCGTGGTCGTGATTTGGGCTGTAGCGGGTCCGGCGCTGGTCGGCCTGTTCGAGCAGGCGATCTCGCGCGTCTCCGGCATCTGAGGGCGGCACGGCCATGCGGCGCCCGGCGATGCTCACCGACGAGCGCGGCTCAAGCCCCGTCGAGTTCGTCCTCGTCGGCACACTGCTCACCGCTCTCACGCTGGCGGTGCTGCAGGTCGCCTTCGCCATCTACGTGCGCAACGTCGTCCACGACGCCGCCGCCGAGGGCGCGCACTACGCCGCGCTCGCCGACACCAGCCCCGGAGAAGGCGTGCTGCGCACGCGGGAGGTGATCAGCCGCGCGATCGGTCCGGAGTACGCCGAGGACGTCAGCGTCGGCGAGGACACCAGCCTCGGGCATCCGAGCGTCGTGGTTCGCGTGCGCACGACGCTGCCCGTGCTCGGACTCATCGGCATCCCGTACGGAATGGAGGTGGACGCGCGTGCGCCGGTCGAGACGCTGGGTGAGGAATGACGACGGGTCGGCGGCGCTCGAGTTCATCGTCGTCGGCGTGCTGCTGCTCGTGCCGCTCGTCTATCTCGTGCTCACCCTGGGGTCCGTGCAGGAGCAGACGCTGGGTGCCGAGGCGGCGGCCCGGCACACCGCTCGCGTGATCGGTCAGGCACCGGATGCCGAGACGGCGGCGCGGCGCGGTGACGCAGTGCTCGCGAGCGTCGTGCGCGAGTACGGGATGGATGCCGAGGCGGTCGAGTTCGGGATGAACTGCGTTCCGACGGCAAGCCGCTGCCCCGACGCCGGTGCCACGGTGATCGTCACGGTGCGCACCCGCGTGTCGCTGCCGTTCCTCCCGCCGCTGTTCGGACTGGACCGGATCGCGGCGATCCCCGTCGAAGCGCAGTCGGCGCAGAAGGTGTCACGGTTGTGGGGGAGCGGATGAACCGCCTCCGCGCACTGCTTGCCGACGACGAGGACGGCAGCATCCTGCCGCTCATCCTCGGATACGTGCTGCTCGCGATCGCGGTGCTGTTCGTCGCGGTCTGTGCCACCGACCTCTACATCGCGCAGAAGCGGCTCGACTCCCTGGCAGACGCTGCCGCGCTCGCCGGAGCCGACGGATTCACCCTCGAGGTCGACGGTGAGAGTGTGCGTGCTGAACTCACCGATGCCGGTGTGCGCGAGCAGGCGGCAGCCGTCGTCGCGGCGATCTCGCAGGGCGCGGAGCTGACATCCGCCGGCACGCCCGACGGCGTATCGGCGCGTGTCACCGTCGCTGCCTCCTGGCATCCGCCGCTCGTCTCCGCGTTCGTCCCGGCCGGCGTCCACCTTGAGGCCACCGCGACCAGCCGCACGGCGCTGCGGTAGCGGGATCCGCCCGACCGTCAGTCCGCCCCCGGCGCGCCCCGCGGGATCCAGCGGAGGAACCCGCCCGCGCCGATCAGCGCGACCAGCCCCATCGCAGCGGCGGCGAACGGGAGCGACGCCGCGGCGGTGATCGCCGAGACGATCAGCGGGGCGACCGCGCCACCGGCATCCGTCAGCGTCCGCCACGAGCCGAGGAAGGTCGCCGGCT
>JAPSIX010000111.1 GCA_031178475.1 Microbacterium sp.
AGGCCAGCTCTGAGATCACGGGCTTCACGGCCGCGTCGAACGCGACCACGTCGCGCCGCAGCCCGTCGGTGACGGCCACGGTGAGCGAGCCTATCCACCAGATGCCCCGTTGCGTGAATGGCAGCACCTGCACGTTCAGCTCGAAGGAGTGTGCGCGGCGGCCGACCTCGCGTTCGAACTCGGCGATCGCACTCGCGTAGGCGCGATACGCGTCGCCGGAGGAACTCACCGAGTCGAGGTAGCGCTTGCGTGCCTGCTCGGCGAAACGCAGAGCGGATGCCGCATGCGGCGCGACCGCGTCGCGCAGCTCCTCGGCGCCGACCGCAGGCAGAGCGACGAGTGTGTCGAACCCGTCCACCAGTTCGAGTGGCACCTCTGACCGGTGCGCCCGTGGCTCGACGGTCATGTCCCAGTATTCGCGCCACTGCCGCTCGAGAGCATCGCTGACGTCGACGGCGTCCGGCGCCCGCACCTCGAGGCCGCGCAGGCTGGGCAGGTCCTCCGGAGCGCGGATGCCGATCAGCTGGCGCAAGGCGAGCGCGACGAGCACCGGTGTGCTCGCGTCTTCACGGATCAGCCACTGCGGCTTGTCGGCCATGGCCCCATCGTATGGATACCTGCGCGCAGTGGCATCCCCGTTGCGCCCTCAGCGCATCCGCGCCAGGATTCTCGGGCGGGAGCGACGGGTGCCGCGGCCCCGTGTGCGGGGACGCGTGGCCTCCGCGAGCGCTTGGCGCGCGTCGGCAAGGTTGGTGAAGGAGCCGATCTGCCGGCTGTGCCGGTCGTGCGCGATGTGCGCGGCGGAGTCGACCGAGACGAATCCGGCGTACTCGCCCTCGCGGGTGGTCGCGACGAATACGTCATGGTCGGCCTGCTTCCAGGCGAGGTCGGTCGCGGGGTCGGCGGATGCCGCCCGGGCGGTGGTAGCGGGGCGCGCGTCCGCGCGCACCGGGGAAACGGTGTTGCTCATGGTTCTTGCTCTTGCTGTGCGGGCGGCATGCTGCCGCCGAGTCGTGATGGCCGAAGCGGATGGACTCGCGTCGGTGCGATCCTCCGGGACACGGAGTGTCCGGCCGAGATGTGGCGCTGCGCCGGTGAGAAGCGGCGAAACGTTGCGCAACCATCAACCATAGCAGGTCTGCTGGGTGCCGGTGGGCCGACGCGCGCGCCCGAGCACGTTAGCCCCCGATTGTCGAGCGGTCAACCCTCAGTCACCAAACCGTGACCAGCGACTACAACCGAGGGACGGGGCCGGTGATCGCCGGCCTCTCGTCGAGAGGAATGGCTATGTCACATACGTACGGAGAAGGGACGGCCGGCGCTGGGAGCAGCGGGCCTCACGAGCCGTCGGGCACCGTCGAGACGGCGAAGCACGAAGCAGCGCAGGTGAAGGACACCGCCATGGGTGAGGCGGGTCACGTCGCCGAGACCGCCAAGACCGAAGCGGCAGCGGTCGCGCAGGAGGCGAAGGTCCAGATCAAGGACCTGTACGCACAGACCCGCACCGAACTGCGCGACCAGGCCAGCGCCCAGCAGCGCCGCGTCGCAGAAGGTCTCCGCTCGGTGGGCGACGAACTCGGCGCCATGGCATCCAACAGCGACGCACACGGCATGGGGGCAGATCTCGTTCGCCAGGCCTCCACGAAGGTCGACGCCGTCGCCGGCTGGCTCAGCGAACGCGACCCCGAGGGGATGCTGCGCGAGGTGAAGTCCTATGCGCGCCGGAAGCCGGGAATGTTCATCGCCGCCGCCGCGATCGCCGGTCTCGCCGTCGGGCGGCTCACCCGCGCGCTGTCGGAGAGCGCAGCCGAGCACAGCGGCTCCTCGACCAATACCTCGGCGGGCGCCGCCACCACCGGTGCATCGAGCGCGACGACGACGCCGGGTTCGGCATCCGTCCCGCCTCCGATCACCCCTCCGGTCACGCCGCCGCCGGTGTCTCCCGTCAGTGGCACTCCGGCGACCCCGCCGACCCCGCCGTCTCCGGGCATGTCGGCGCCGGGCTCTCCCATCACGACGCCCGGGGTGTACGAATCCGGCGCCACCGACTTCCCCGGTCCGCCCGCCGGTGCGCCCGCGGCTCCCGACGGAGTCGCCGGTGGTGTCTCGACGACAGGCGTCCCGACGAGTTCGGGCATCGAGGACGACACACCGGTCTTCGATGAGACCGACGCGAATCGCGACCGACCCTACGGAGAGGAGCGACCATGACCGATCCCACACCGCCTCCCACACCCTCTGAGCAGAAGGCGGAGTCGACCTCACTCGGCGACCTGCTGAGCGAGGTGGCCAGTGATCTGTCGACGCTGATGCGCCAGGAGCTCGAACTGGCCAAGGCCGAGGTCAAAGAGTCCGCGACGCGCGCGGGCCGCGGTGCCGGAATGGTCGGCGGTGCGGCGTACGCGGGCATGATGGCGATCTTCTTCCTGTCCATCGCGCTGTGGTGGGCTCTCGGCCACGTCATGGACCTCGGTTGGTCCGCCGTGATCGTGGCGGTCATCTGGGCCATTGTCGCCCTGGTGCTGTTCGTGACCGGGCGCAAGCAGTTCAAGACCGTCGAAGGAGCGCCGGAGACCGTTGACTCGCTCAAGCGCATTCCCGACGCGGTGAAAAGAAATGAGGAGAACCGATGAGCAATTCACCTGAGGAGATTCGCGCGGAGATCGAGGTGACGCGCCAGGAGTTCGGTCGGGACGTCGATGCTCTCGCCGACAAGGTCACTCCGTCGAAGATCATGCAGCGCAAGACCGAACACATCAAGGGCGCCTTCCGGTCGCTCTCCGACCGGGTCATGGGTGCGGCGGATGACGCCGGGGACGCGCTGCATGGCGCGGGCTCGAACGTCGCCTCCGGCGTCAGCGACACCGGTCACCGCGCGGTGGCCAAGGCGCAGGGCAATCCGCTCGCTGTGGGACTCGTCGCCTTCGGCGTCGGGCTGCTCGCGGCATCCCTCATCCCGGCATCCGAGAAGGAGAAGCGGATGGCCGAGGACGTCAAGGAGAAGGCGCAGCCTCTGATGGACGAGGCCGCCCATGTCGCGCGCGAGATGGGTGAGGACCTGAAGGAGCCGGCTCAGCAGGCTGCAGCCGCCGTGAAGGATCGCGCGACCGAGGCTGCCGACCACGTACGTGGCGACGCGACGGATGCCGCGCAGACGGTGACCGACAGCGCGAGCGAAGCCCGCGACCATCTGAAGTCGGACGGCTGATCCGGGCACGCGGAGGAGGCCCCGCGATCGGGAGGTGCACGCACCCCCGCATCGCGGGGCCTTCTTCTGCTGTCGCGGCCTGCGACCAGCGCGGCCCGGTACGCTGTTCTGGTGGCTGATACCCCCACCAATCCCTATGCCGCAGCAGGTGTCGACACCGCTGCCGGCGATCTGGCCGTCGAACTCATGAAGAGCTCGGTGCGCGCGACCCACGGACCGGAGGTGCTCGGCGGCGTCGGAGGCTTCGCCGGACTCTTTGACGCGAGCGCCCTGCTCGGTTACCGCCGCCCGCTGCTGGCGAGCAGCACCGACGGCGTCGGCACGAAGGTGGCGATCGCGCAGGCCATCGACAAGCACGACACGATCGGGCAGGACCTGGTCGGGATGGTCGTCGACGACATCGTCGTGGTGGGTGCGAAGCCGCTGTTCATGACCGATTACATCGCGTGCGGCAAGGTCGTGCCCGAGCGCATCGCCGACATCGTGCGCGGCATCGCCGAGGCGTGCGCTGCGACCGGCACCGCGCTCGTCGGCGGCGAGACCGCCGAGCACCCGGGCCTGCTCGGCCCGCGCGACTACGACGTCGCCGGAGCCGCCACCGGCGTGGTCGAAGCGGATGCTGTGCTCGGTGCGGACCGGGTGCAGGACGGGGATGCCGTCATCGCCCTGGCATCGAGCGGACTGCACTCCAACGGATATTCGCTGGTGCGCCACATCGTCACCGGCGCGGGAATCGCCTACGCCGACCAGGCCGCCGACTTCGGCACGACCTGGGGTGAGGCGCTCCTGGAGCCGACGCGGCTGTACACGAAGCCGCTGCTCGAGCTGTTGGGCCCGGCGACGGGCTCAGGGACCCAGATCGATCACGGCATCCACTCCCTCAGTCATGTCACCGGCGGGGGGATCGCGGCGAACCTCGCGCGCGTGCTTCCGCAGGGCAGCTGGGCCGAGGTCGACCGCTCGACCTGGTCGCCGAGCCCGGTGTTCCGGGTGCTCGCCGACATCGCAGGCACGCCGCTCACCGACACCGAGGGCACCTGGAACCTGGGCATCGGCTTTCTCGCCGTGGTGGCGGAGCAGACCAAGGATGCCGTGATCGCGGCGATCCGAACCCAGGGCATTCCCGCCTGGCAGGTCGCGACGGTGCGCACCGGTGCCAGGCCGGCGGGAGAGTTCGAAGAGGGCGCCAAGGGCGTCGACGGCGGAGCAGTGCGCCTCGTGGGCGCCTACGCGGACGGAGCGAAGTAACCAGCCATGTGCGGCATCGTCGGAATGGTCGGCAACGGCCCGGTCAACCAGGACATCTACGACGCACTCCTGCTGCTGCAGCACCGCGGACAGGATGCCACCGGCATCGCCACCGCGGAGCCGAACGGTGTGATGCACATGGCGAAGGCCTCGGGCATGGTGCGCGAGGCGTTCCGCACTCGCGATATGCGCTCGCTGCTCGGCACGGTCGGGCTGGGGCACGTGCGCTACGCGACGAAGGGCACCGCGTCGAGCGAAGAGGAGATGCAGCCGTTCTACGTGAACGCTCCGTATGGCATCGTGCTCATCCACAACGGCAATCTGACCAACACGCGTGAGCTGACCGCCGACATGGCGCAGCGCGACCGGCGTCACCTGAACTCCTCCAGCGACACCGAGCTGCTCCTGAACGTGCTGGCACACGAGTTGCAGACCTCCACCTCGACGGTCGACCTCGACCCCGAGCGCATCTTCGAGGCCGTCGCCCGCACGCACCAGCGCATCGAGGGCGCGTACGCGGTGATCGCGATCATCGCCGGGTACGGTCTGCTCGCGTTCCGCGACCCCTACGGCATCCGCCCCCTCATCCTCGGCCGCCGTGCTTCGACAGGCTCAGCAACCCATGAGGGTGCGTCGAAGGGCCCGGACGGCCCCGCGAAGGACGAGTGGGTCGTCAGCTCGGAATCTCTCGTGCTCGAGAACGCCGACTACGAGATCGTGCGCGAGGTCGCCCCGGGCGAGGCCGTCTTCATCGCCAACGACGGCGAGCTGTTCACGCGCCAGTGCGCGCAGCAGGCGCAGTTGATTCCGTGCGCGTTCGAATACGTGTACCTGGCTCGCCCCGACTCCGTGATGAACGGTGTCTCGGTGTACGAGTCGCGCCTGCGCATGGGCGACAAACTGGCCGACACGATCGCCAAGCACGTGCCGCTCGATGAGATCGACGTGGTCATGCCGATCCCCGATTCGTCGCGTCCGTCGGCCATGGAGGTCGCCCGCAAGCTCGGCAAGGAGTACCGCGAGGGCTTCTACAAGAACCGCTACGTCGGCCGGACGTTCATCATGCCCGGTCAGGCGGTGCGCAAGAAGAGCGTGCGGCAGAAGCTGAACGCGATGTCGTCGGAGTTCCGCGGCAAGAACGTGCTGCTCATCGACGACTCGATCGTACGAGGCACGACGAGCAAGCAGATCATCCAGATGGCAAGGGACGCCGGCGCCAAGTCGGTGATCTTCGCGTCGGCGGCGCCGCCCGTGCGGCATCCGCACGTCTACGGCATCAACATGCCGTCGCGGCACGAACTGGTCGCGCACGGACGCACCATCCCCGAGATCGCCGAGGAGCTCGGTGCCGACCGGATGGTCTACCAGGAGGTCGAAGACCTGAAGGCGGCGATCATCGAGGGGTCGGAGCTCACCGACCTCGACATGAGCTGCTTCGACGGTCGCTACGTCACGGGCACCGTCAGTGGCGAGTATCTGGAGTGGGTGGAGAGGTCGCAGTCCTCGTGACCCGCGCTGGGTCCCGGAGCCCCGAATGACTGGA
>JAPSIX010000112.1 GCA_031178475.1 Microbacterium sp.
GACGCGGCCGCGATGCCGGGGGAGTCGCCCCTGGTGGTCCGCATGCACGGCAGCGCGGGCGAGGTGCCTGCGGGAGAACACGTGCAGGAGGAGAGATGAGCAGAGCGGATGCCCTGATGGGCGGTCTGATCGTCAGCTGCCAGGCGCCGGTGGGCAGTCCGCTGCGCGACCCGCGGACTATGGCGCAGATGGCGGCGTCGGCAGAGCGTCACGGTGCCATCGGCGTGCGCGTGGAAGGTGCCGCCGACATCGCCGCAGTCGCGGCGCGTGTGGCCTTGCCCGTACTCGGCATCCGCAAGGCGCATCGACCGGGCAGCGAGGTGTTCATCACCGCCACGCGCGCCGACGTGGATCTCGTCCACGCCGCCGGTGCCGGCTTCGTCGCCCTCGACGCGACTCCCCGCCGTCGACCGGGTGGGGAGCGATTGGCAGACGTCGTCGAGCACGCGCACGCGCTGGGGCTCGGGGTGGTCGGTGACCTCGCGGCGGTATCCGACGCCGAGCCCGCCCGCGACGCCGGGGTGGACGCGCTCGCCACCACCCTGATCGCCGCCTCCGACGAGGATGTCCGGCCCGGTGGGCCCAATGTCCGCGCGGTCGAGCGGATCTGCGGAGGCGGCTCAGGGCTTCCCGTCGTCGCGGAGGGCCGCTTCGCCACGGCATCCGACCTCGATCTCGCTCGTGAGGCGGGTGCGGCATCCGTCGTGATGGGACGCGCGCTCACCGACGTCGACGCGCTGATCCGCGACGCCGCGACTCACCTCAGAAGCGTGGCGCAGCGGTAGGCTCCGGATCACCATGGCGCCCAAGTATCAACAGGTCCTCCGCGAGCTCTCCCAGCGCGTGGACGCGATGAATCCCGGTGATGCGCTCCCTCCGGAGGAGGAGCTCGCGCGGGAGTTCCGGGTGTCGCCCATGACTGTCCGCCGTGCGCTGACCATCCTGCTCGAGGCGAAGCGCGTCGTCGGCGTGCGCGGGAAGGGCACGTTCGTCGCGCCACGTCCCATGCGCCGGCTGATGACCCTGAGTTCTTTCAGCGAGACGATGCGGGCCACCGGCCGAACGGCTCGGTCGGAGGTGATCGCGGCCTCGACGGTGGCGGCCACTTCGGAAGCGGCGGAGCTGCTGCACATCTCGGGCGGCGAGCAGGTGTATCGACTGCGGCGTCTCCGTTTCGGCGACGACACACCCGTGGCAGTGGATACCACCCTGCTCCCGGCGGCGCGCTTTCCCGGCCTGCTCGATGAGGATCTCACCGGCTCGCTCTACGCGCTGCTGCGCCGGAGGTACCGCGTCGAGGTCCGCCGCGCGGTCTCCGACATCTCGGCGGTGCTGCCCGAGGCTGAGGACCGCGCGCGTCTCGGCCTGAGCGAGGTCGTGCCGTGCCTGGGGGTGCGGGCGACCGCGATGGACGAGGAGGGGCGCGTAGTGGAGCTGACCGATTCGACGTATCGCGGAGATCTCTACACGCTGCGCGTCGAGCACTCGCCCCTTCCCTGATCGGGGATTGGGGCTTGTGGTCGTCGCGACCTGACGGTACTGTCCATTGCAACCGATTGCAATGATCCGGCGGCGACGATGCCGTCTGCGGAGGAAGCATGATTTTCAACGCCAGAACCGTCGGGGGCGTCTTCGTCGCCGCGCTGATCGCCACACTCATCACCACGCCGGCCCAGGCGCTCCAGCAGCCGGCCGAGACGCCGAACGAGGCGAACCTGCTCGCGAACGCCGGCTTCGAAACCGGGTCGACCCTTGAGAGCCTGAGCGACTGGAAGCCGTGGTCCGAGCGCTCGCTCGCGCACTTCTCCGTGGCGACCGATCAGGTCAGCGAGGGCACGCAGAGTCTGCACGTGAAGGACACGTCGGCGACCACCGGCGGCGGGATGGTGAGCAGTCCCATGCCCGTCACCGCGAACACCACGTACGAGGTCAACCTCGACGTCCATCATGTATCGGGCAGTTTCAGCGTGTGGGTGTACTTCGACGACGCGGCCGGTGCGCAGCTCAGCTCGAAGTGGCAGACCGTGCGGACCACCACGGGCACCTGGGAACGGTCGTTCCTCGAGTTCGAGTCGCCCGCGGGAGCGGCGCAGGCCAGGGTGATGATCTACAGCGGCAACGCGCCCCAGTCGGACGTCTTCGTCGATGATCTCTACTTCGGACTGCCCGGGCAGTCCGAGCACCAGCCGCCGCCCGTGCTCTCGGTGCCCGAACAGGTGCTGGCGCAGGATGAGAACCTCAGCTATCTCGGCACGCCGGTCGGAAGCCGGGTGGTGCGCAACATGGTGATCGCCGAGGAGAACGGCGTCTCGATGACGTACGGCGTCTACAAGGGCGTCGAGGAGACGGGCACTCCGGCCACTCTCGTCGTCGCCAGGACCGCGGACGGCGAGATCGTCCGCACGCTCCCGATGAAGGGGGCCGACTTCGCCCAGCAGATCCGGCTCTCGAGCGACGGGAAGGTCTACATGGCGACCACCGGCAGCTACTCGCTGTGGGTGTACGACCCGGCCACCACGCAGCTGCGCGAGATCGGCGTCATCAATCCCGCGACCCCCGCGCACGGCTACGCGTGGTCGTTGGCGGCCGCTGAGGACGGCAAGATGTACATCGGCAGCTACCCGAAGGGGTACCTGTATCTCTACGACCCGGCCGACGACTCCATCTCGAACCTCGGGGCCGTCGACAGCTCACAGGCGTACATCCACGCGCTGGCTTACGACTTCGAGCGGCGCAACCTCTACGTCGGTGTGGGCGGCAGCAGTGCCCAGATCTGGAAGGTCAGTGCCGACGGCACCAAGAAGCCGCTGCTGAACGACGAGAACGCGCCGGGGGTCACCGATCTGTCCTTCGTGACCACCTTCACGTTCGTGGACGACCGGCTCTTCGCTCGGGCCTCGAGTCAGCTCCTGGTGGTCGGCGCCGACGATGAGGTGGAGTACTGGCGCGGCGAGGGCGGCGAGATCCACGGCTATCACGTGAGCCCGCGGCCGGATGCCCCCGGCAAGTACATCTTCACGTTCGGCAAGTCGTTCTGGGAGTACGACTCTGCGACGGCGACGACCCGCAACCTCGGAATCGAGACCAACGGCTATCTCAACGACTCCTTTTGGACGCAGCTGGACGACCCGAACTGGCCGGGGTGGACGATGATCGCCGCGACCGATGACGGCGTCATCAGGATGAACCCGCAGGCGGGGATCTCGGAGATGCATGACATCGTCTATGCGACGCCGACAACGGTGCAACGCATCTTCAACGGCCCGGATTCCATGTACGCCTCCGGCTACATGATCGGACTGGCGTCGTTCGACGCGGAGACCGGGCGGCCGGGTCCGTCACTGCAGTCCGGGCAGTACGAGGCAGCGGAGGTCAGAGACGGCAAGCTGCTGCTCGCGGCCTACGGCAACGCCCGACTGATGGAGTACGACCCGGCGACCGGAGCCGCGCCGCGGCAGATCTTCTCGCTGCAGGATCAGGGTCAGGATCGACCGCGTATGGACTACGACCCGGCATCCGACCGCATCTTCATGGGCACAGTGGCGCACTACGGCCACAACCAGGGCGGTCTCACGGTGTACGACTTCGCGACGAACACGAGGAAGACGTTCACCACCGAGATCGTCGAGGAGCAGTCGGTCATCAGCGTGCTCGCTCACGATGGCCTGGTCTATCTGGGCACGACCATCGACGGTGGTCTCGGCGCTCCCGTCTCTGGCCAGACCGACGGGCACTTCATCGTGTGGGATCCGGACGCCGAGCAGGTGGTGCACGACTTCATTCCGGTGCCTGGTGATGAGGGCGTCACGGGTCTGATGGTGGGACCCGACGGCCTCATCTGGGGAGTGTCCGAGAACACGGTGTTCAAGTACGACCCCGACGCGGGTCAGATCGTGTACTCGGAGCCGATCCTCGCGCACCGCTACGGCTCCGGCACCGTCTGGATGTGGGCCAACCTGGTTGTCGGCGCCGATGGGAACGTCTACGGCACCGATCGCTTCTCGTTCTTCCGGATCGACCCCGACACGATGGAGTACACCGAGATCGTCCCCGATCCGGTGATGGGTGCACCGATCATGAACGCGGTGGACGGACCGCAGGGCGACATCTACTTCTCGCACGGGCCCTTCCTGTTCCGCTACGACGTGCCCGAGCCGGCGGAAGCGGCGTGCACCGTTCAGCTGGACGATCGCCTCGACGGCGAACTGGTCGTCCGGGCCGGGGAGGTCGCCTGCGGCGTCGAGGTCACGGTCAACGGCGGCGTGCGGGTGGAAGCAGGTGGCGCGCTGCGGCTCAGCGACAGCATGATCCGAGGCGGGATCACATCGGACGGCGCGGCCTTCGTCAGGATCCAGGACACCTCGGTCGCCGGGGCTGTCGAGGTGAACGGCACCACCGGGGCGTACGTGTTCGCGGGCAACGACGTGCGCGGCTCCGTGCACTGCTCGGGCAACACGAACGCCGCCGACGACCGGGGCCAGCCCAACGCGATCACCGGCAGCAGCGACGGATGCGAGGGGCTATGACGAGGGGGAGGACGCCGGCCCCAGCGCCGCCCGCATCATCCCGATGAGCGCCGGCACCGCGTCGTCGATGTCGAGCGTGGCCGGCGAGCGGCTGATCATCCAGGTGTCCATCGCCTGCCCCATGCCCATCGCGACGGCGAGGAGCAGGTCGGTGGGCAGATCGGCCCGCACGGCGCCGAGTTCCTGCCCGGTCGTGACGAGCTGCTCCAGCCACGGCCGGATCGCCCGCTCGGCCTCGCGCTGCCCCTCGCGAAGCGCCGAAGCGGACGTTCCGGTCAACCAGTCGCGCAGCAGCGCCGAGGCGTCCGGAGACGTTGCGAGCACCCGCACGAGCCGCACGTAATAGTCCTCCACCGCGGTCCAGAACCCGTCGGCCGTGTCCGCGACCGGGTCGGGCAGTCCTCCGCTGTCTTCGAGGAGTCGCTCGAGCACGCGGCGGAGCACGTCGGCGTACAGATCGTCCTTGCCGTCGAAGTAGTAGTACATCGCACCCTTCGATATACCCGCGGATTCGATGATGCGATTGAGCGACGCGTCGGCGAAGCCGTGCGCGGAGAACTCGACGGACGCCGCGTCGAGGATGGCATTCTGCTGCGCGGAAGGGAGCCGGTGGAAACGAGGGCGGGCCATGGGTCCATTCAACCCGGTGGCGGCGGCAGTTCGACCGGATCGCGCAGACTGCGTCCCATCGCCAGATCTGCGACGAGGGGCAGCGACATCGCCCGCATCAGCGTGTTGCGCAGCAGCAGTTCGCCGCGGTTGCGCGGAGCGAACGCGACGCCGAGGCGCAGAGCGGCATCCTGCTTCCTTCTCACGAAGGGGCCCAACCGGCGTTGGTACGCGGCGAACGCGGCCCCGTGGTCGCCGCCCGAGCGATGCAGCTCCGCCGCGAGCGTGTACGCCTCCACCACGGCGAGAGCCGAGCCCTGCCCGGCCAGCAGCGAGGGGCTGGCGGCGGCATCGCCGACCAGAGCCACGCGGCCGCGAGACCACGTCGGCATCCTGATCTGACTCACGGCGTCCATGTAGAACGTGCGTGCATCCGGCATCCGCTCGACGATGTCGGGGACCTCCCATCCCACACCGCGGAGCCGCCTGCGCAACAGCTCCTGCTGGGCCGGCACGTCGTCCTGAGGCACCTGCTCGTCGCTGCGGAAGGTGAAGCAGAACATCGTCGCGCCGTCGCGCAGCGCCAGGCGCAGCGACTGCAGGCCGACCTCGGTGTGCGTCACGGCCACGCGCTCGTCGCGCGGACGGTAGCCGGCGACGTCGAAGACCGCCACGACGATGCCGAGCGAGCGCTCGGTGACGTCGTCCGGCTCGAACGCGAGGCCGCGGGTGCGGGAGTGGAGCCCGTCGGCGCCGATGACGAGGTCGAATTCGCGGGCGGCGGCATGCTCGAACTCGACCGCCACGCGTCTTCCGTCGTCGTCGAGGCTTCGGATGCTGTCGCCGAAG
>JAPSIX010000113.1 GCA_031178475.1 Microbacterium sp.
CGGGTTCGCCGCGCGGAGCGACGTCGACGCCGTCCAGGCGCCACAGCATCCCGCGCGCGGTCTCGCCCGCCTTCACGAAGCCGGTGCGCTGGTCGACCGCGGTGATCGCCGCGTTCCGCGTGGCGCGAGCCCGGTCCTGCTCCCCCGCGGTCTGCGCCAGCAGGACGAAGCCGATGCCTCGTTCGGCAAGCGCGGCCGACGCGTCGAAGTCGCGGGCCGAGATGAGGTCGACCGCCTCCTCGGCGAGTCTGTCTTGCGACGGGCGGGTCGCCGTGCTCAGCATCGTGCTCTGCTGGCCGAGTGTGGCGCTGGGCCCCCAGATGAGCTCGACGGCGAGAGACCCGTCGTTCAGCGGTGTGACCACCAGCGTCCCGCGGTCGGCGTCGCCTTCGGCCTCGGCCTCCACCAGGGCGGGGAGGGTGCTCTCGGGGCCGTTGCGCAGCTCACTGTGGCCCGCGTGCACCGACAGCAGCGAAGGCAGGGCGCACACGGCCAGGGCGACGCCGGCGGTGAGTGCCGCGGCGGCGCGCAGCTGCGGCAGGGCGACCACGGTGTCGAGAGCGACCAGTGCCGCTCCGGTGAGGCCGACCCAGGCGAGGCTGATCCCGCCTCCCGGCCAGATCGCCACCCCGGCGCCGTGCGCGAACGAGACGACCACGCCCGCGGTGAACAGGGCGGTGGCGACGCCGCTGAGCGCCACGAGCAGCAATCCGTAGCCTGCGCGCCAGCGCGGGGAGAGGGCTGCGGCCAGCGCGAGCAGAGCGACCGGGATCAGCAGCAGCGGCGTCCATGGTGCCAGCGAGGCAGCGAACCAGTCCCACCCGGCGTGGCCGGGCGCCGGGAAGCCGGAGGCGATGAGCGAGCGCCCGGCGGCATCCGCGCCCGCCTGCTCGAGCGGACGGATCGCGCCGGGGTCGGCAAGGAGCGCCCACGGCTGGCCGTGCTCGACCTGCCACCAGATCAGCGGGGCGAGCAGCGCGACGCTGGGGATCAGCAGCCACAGCACCCGCACCGCTCCGCGCAGGTGCCCCGACGCCAGCGCGGAGACGAGGGCGACGAGCCAGAGCACGGCGAAGGCCGGTGCGAGCGACGGCGCGCAGGCGAGAGCGCCGGCGAGCAGCACGGATGCGGCACCCGCGGCGCCCCACGAACGGTGTGCGACGACGGCGGAGTGGAAGACCCACGGCAGCAGCAGGTGCAGGATGACGGCGGCGGGCCGGCCCTGCGTGAGCGCGGTGAGGAACGTCGGTGCGAGAGCCCAGAGCACGCCGCCCAGGATGCGCAGCCCCGCGCGGTCCGTGACGCGGGTGGCGGCGAACCATCCGCCGAGCACCGCCAGCGGCAGTGCTCCGAGCCACAGCAGAACGAGCGAGAACGACGGCGCACCGGGCCACAGGCTGCCGAGAACGGCGACCACCGCGGCGAACGGGTCGGCCGGGCCGACCAGGTCCTCTCCGATACCGCGCAGGCCCCACGTGGCATCCGCCCAGAGCGCACCGAGTGTCTGCCGCAGCGGCAGCAGGGCGCCGCCGCCCAGCGCCGGCCACGCGAGAAGGGTGGTGAAGCACACGATGCTGACGACGAGGGCTGCAAGCACCGCCCACGCGCCCCCGCCTCCGAAGAAGTGCAGTTCGCTGACGGCTCCTCGCTCGCTGCCGTGTCCGTCGTCGAGCCGCTGCCGCAGCTGTGTGCGGGAGACGCGCAACGGGGCGAGGCTCGACCAGGACTGCGAGTGGAACGAGCGGATCGCGCGCCGGGCGCGCGCGAGGCCGCCGAGCCGCAGCATCGCGGCGAGCGCGGCCGCCCACTCGGGAGCCACTTCTGCGGGACGCTTGCCGACGAGGTGGGTGATCGAGCGCCACAGCGCGAGCGGCAGGATGCTGAGCCAGTGCAGCGGCACGGCCGCGGCGGGGGCGTACGCCATGCGTCGGTGCAGCTGCGCGCGCCGGGTGGCGTAGGCGCGCGCCGAGACCCGCTTGGGCAGCGCGGCGGGCCCGTCCGGACTCACGGCCACGCGAGCGTGCGGCACCAGCACCAGGCGCGCACCACCGAGGCGGGCGCGTACGCCGAGGTCCAGGCCCTCGTCCGCGCCTCCCAGGGCCGGATCGGGGCGCAGCACCGCGGGCGCCTCGCCGCGGATGAGCATGCCGCGCACGTCGGCGCCGAGCGCATCTTCGGTGGCGTCGTGCTGGCCCTGATCGAGCTCGCCGGCAGCCAGTTCCACCGTGCGGCCGAACGTGCTCATGCTCACCCCGAGCGAGACGATCTCTCGTTCCTCGTCCTCTCGGACGAGCTTCGGGGCCGAGATCGCGGCGGACGGCGAGCGCTCCAGCGCGCCGGCGAGCAGACGCAGCGCGTCCGGCGCCGGCTCGGTGTCCTGCGCGAGCAGCCATACCGACCGGCCAGGCTGGATTCGCGGCTGGGCGAGCGCGACGGCCTCGGCGAAGGAGGTGCTGCTGCGCGCCTCGATGATGCCCTCGACGATGTCGCCGAGCCCGGACAGCGCGCGTACCGAGGCCGCGCTGCCGGTGACGACCACAGTGACCGCGGCGGGGCGCAGCGTCTGCGCACGCAAAGCGTTCAGGGTGCGGGTGAGCTGCGCGGTGGCGGTGTGACCGGATCGTGCGACGACGACGGCATGGACTCGGGCTGGCATGACGTTCTCAGCCTAAGCAGGCACCGGCACCGGCAGGCTCACCACCTGCGGCGTGGCCGAGAAGACGGATCAGGCGCGGCGCTTGAGCTTGCGGCGTTCACGCTCGCTGAGACCGCCCCAGATCCCGAAGCGCTCGTCGTTGGCGAGCGCGTACTCGAGGCATTCGCCACGGACGTCGCACGAGGTGCAGATCCGCTTCGCGTCCCGGGTCGAGCCGCCCTTCTCGGGGAAGAACGCCTCGGGGTCGGTCTGCGCGCACAGCGCGTCGGCCTGCCACGCGAGCGCGGTGTCCTCGTCGGCATCGGCTCGGCGTACGCCCGGTACACCGAGATTGACCGGATCGACGAACCAGTTCTCGGGAACGTCTGAACGGTAACCCGTCATCTCAAACTCCCTACCCCGCCTGCCCCCCACGGGCTGCGCTTGACTAATTACACCCGTGTCATTCGCTGGGGTCAAGTCGCGGGATCGTAAACCCTCAAGAGCCTGTTTAAGGTTCTTGAGTCTGTCCCGGCGTGTCGCGCCTTCTCAGTCGCGTCCCGGTTCGGCGACGAACGCCTCTCCGCAGCCGCGCAGCGTGAGCGACGTCTCGTCCGCGCTCGCGAACGCGGCGCTTCCCACCGGGACGGCCTGTTCGGCATCCACCGCCACCACCGCGATGTCTCCGGCGGTGGTGAGCACGATCGCCGGCCCTCGCACCCCGAGGTCGACGTGCCCGTCGACCCGCACCCGGCGCAGCGCGAAGTCGGGTACGGGGACCTCGTACGCCGTTACCGCTCCGCCGTCCTCCGGCCGCAGCACCGTCACCTCGCCCGGGGTGGCATCGAGGACGGCGAGCAGCTCGGCCACGTCGATGTGCTTGGGGGTGAGACCACCCCGCAACACGTTGTCGCTGGCCGCCATGATCTCCACGCCGAGTCCCGAGACGTAGGCGTGCAGCATCCCCGCGCGCAGGAACACGCCCTCGCCACGGCGCAGAACGAGGAAGTTCATCAGCAGAGCGACGACCACTCCGCCGTCGCCGGGGTTGCGTGCGGCAATCGAGCGGACGCCGTCCAGGGTCTCTGCGAACTCGTCCGACCGCGCGTCGGCGAGAGCGGCGATGATGTCGTCCACCGGCGCCCCGCCCGAGAGCGCCCAGCCGATCGTGTCGCGCAACACGTCGCCGTCGGCCCGCAGCCGGTCGCGCAGCGCCCGTACGCCGGTCGTGTCGGGGAACGCCTCCAGCAGGCGCAGCGTTTCGCCTACGGGACGAAGGCCGGCGAGTGCCTCGAAGCGGTCAGTCAGGGCGACGATGAGCTCGGGCTTGTGGTTCTCGTCACGGTAGTTGCGATTCGGGTCCGCGGGGTCGAGACCGGCTTCCTTCGCAAAGCCGGCCTCGGCCTGCTCGCGGGTGGGGTGCACCTGGATCGACAGCGGGGCACCCGCAGCGAGCAGCTTGAGCAGGTACGGCAGCGAGCCGCCCGTGATGGCATCCAGGGTGCCGCCGCCGGCGAGGTCCGCGGGGTCGCCGGGGTGGTCACCGAACCACACCTCGGCTTCGGGTGCGGTCGACGGCTCGCGTCCTTCCAGCGCGGCGAGCAGCGTCGTGGAGCCCCAGGCATAGTCGCGGGGCGCGTTCGAGAGAGCGAGCAGCATGCCAACAGCCTAGGCCGCGAGCCTCCTGCGAACAGGCCGGGGCACGCGGATCGGCGCGGTCTGATCACGGTAGCCTGATGCCGATGGCCCTGTACACCAAGCACCCCGTGGCCGCCCCGCCTGCCGCACCCGCGCGCGAGGCGACCGGTCACCTTCTCGTGCGCGCTTACAGCGTGCTGACCATGTTCGGGGTGTTCGCCCACACGGCCGTGTACAACCTGCTCGGGGTGACGGGCGCTGCCATCGTGCTCGGCGTGCTCACCGTCGGTGTGCTCGCCATCTGGATACCCGCGATCGCGCAGCAGCGCCCGACGCGTTTCCCGTGGCGGAGACTGCCCTGGGCGGCGCTCACCTGGGTGGCACTGGCGCTGCTGTCGGTGCTCTGGTCGCGCTGGCCCGGCGCCACCATGCTGACCTGGGTGCTGATCGCGGCGATCACGGTGAACGCCGTATTCGTCGCGACGATGCTCACCTGGCACGAGATCGCCCGCGCACTGTCGTCGATGCTGAAGATCATCCTCGGGTCGTCGCTGGCGATCGAGCTGTGGGTGGCTCTGGTGCGGCGTCGCCCGCTGCTGCCGAACTTCGCCGACATCCCCGAAGGCAAGATCGACCCTCACCTGTACTGGGTACGGGGCAACCTGTTCGACGACGGCCGCATCCAGGGTGTGGTCGGCAACGCGCACACCCTCGCGATCATGTGCCTGTTCGCGCTGATCGTGTTCGGGGTGCTGTACGCGGCGAACGTGCGCCGCCGCGGCGCGCTGATCGTCTGGGCGATGATCGCCGCCGTGCTGCTGTTCAAGGCGGCATCCGCCACCGTGTATCTCAGCATGCTCGTGGTCGCCGCCGTGCTCGCGGCTGCACTGCTCGTCAGGAGAGCCACGAGCCCCGCCCAGCGCCGCAACATCTATCTGCTCTTCGCGGGTGTCGCCGCAGCCGGCATCCTGCTCGCGGTCGTGCTGCGCGGGCAGCTGCTCGGCCTGCTCGGCAAGGGCTCCGACCTCACCGGCCGACTGGAGATCTGGGACGCCGTCTGGCAGCGGGCCGCGCAGCGCCCGTTCGCCGGCAATGGGTTCTCATCGCCGTGGGTGCCGTGGGATCCGTCCTTCGACGGCTGGATCATCGACCACGGGCTGAGCGTGTTCCACGCGCACAACATGTGGCTGGACGCGTTCCTACAGCTCGGCGCCGTGGGCGTCGCCGTGCTGGCCGTGGCCTGGGCAGCACTGACCTGGCGGGCCTGGTTCTTCGCCGTCGACCGCCCCCGTTGGGATCTCGATGACGCGCGCCCCCACTCCCCGCTCGCGCTGCTGCCGATCCTGCTCGTCGCGGTGCTGCTCGTGGAGGGTCTCGCCGAATCGGCTCCGCTGATGCTGTGGGGTTGGCTGCTGCTGGTGCTGCTGTCGTTCAAGATCAAGGCGGTGCCCCTGGTCGGTGTCGGCGAGCGCACGCCGCTGATCACCCACGGACCCCGGGGCCGGCGGGTGCCATGACGTCACGGCGTCGACGGCTCGCTGCTGTGCTGCAGTCCGCGGAGTTCGCTCGCGCCTACACGCTGGCGGCGCTGACCGCCGCGTTCGCGTCGTTCCTCATCGAGCGACTCACCTCGCGGGTCACGCTCGCCACGATCATCACCGCACTGGCGCTGACGGGTGCCGCGGT
>JAPSIX010000012.1 GCA_031178475.1 Microbacterium sp.
CCCTCCTAACGGCTGGTGCGCAGCGGTGCCAGCATCCGCTGTGCCTCCACAGCGACCTCTGCGGCGATGGCATCCAGCAGCGGCGAGCGCAGGTTCCACTGCTGCCAGTACAGCGGCACGCGAGTCGGCGGCCCACCGAGGTCGATCAGCCCCTGCACGGACTGCGGGACGGGGATCAGCCCCCAGCCGAGCCCCAGACGCACCGCCTGCGCGAAGTCGAACGAGGCGGGAACGTAGTGCCGCGGCACCGACCACGGGTCCACTCCGTTCGCGCGCAGCCAGTCGTGCTGCAGGGTGTCGCGGCGATCGAAGTCCACGAACGGAGCGACCCGAAGGCTCTCGGCGTCCAGACCGTGCGAGAACCATCGCTCCACGTAGTCGGCGGTCGCCATGGGTCGGTACTCCAGCATCCCGAGCGGGGTGACGGTGCTGCCGCCGACCGGCTGCGACTCGCTCGTCACCGCCGCCATCACCTCTCCCGATTCCAGCAGCCGGGCGGTGTAGTTCTGGTCGTCGCGATGCAGGTCGAAATCGATGGGGTGCACGAGCGCCAGGCGGGCCAGCGGTGCGAGGAACCAGGTCGCCATCGAATCGGCGTTCACGGCGAGCGGCACCCGGATCCGCGGAGCAGCACCGTCCGCGGAGCCCAATCCGAACGCGGCGACGGTGTCATGCTCGAGCAGTTCGATCTGCCTCGCCAGCCGGATCAGCGCTTCGCCGGCCTCCGTCGCCCGCACCGGGCGGGAGCGCACGACGACCACGCGACCGAGTTGCTGCTCCAGAGCCTTGATCCGCTGGCTGACGGCCGAGGGGGTGATGCGCAGCCGGCGGGCGGCGGCATCGAAGCTGCCTTCATCGACGGCCGCGACGACCGTGGCGGCGAGCTGAGCGTCGATCTTCACGTAAGCGATGCTAATGCCGGTGCAGAGATCTTCGCTGGCGTTCACGCCGCCTTTGTTCTTAGCCTGGATTCATGCTCATCTTCTTGGCTGGCCTCGGTCTGGGCCTCTCGCTCATCGTGGCGATCGGTGCGCAGAACGTCTTCCTGCTGCGGCAGGGGTTGCGCCGCGAGCATGTCCTGCCGATCGTGCTGATCTGTGCGCTGTCGGACGCGGTGCTCATCATCGCCGGAGTCGCCGGCCTGGGCTTGCTGGTCGAGCGGATGCCGTGGCTCGTCGTGGCCGCACGGTGGGCAGGCGGCGCCTTCCTGCTGGTGTACGGGCTGCTGGCGGCACGGCGGGCATGGCGGGGTGACGATCAGGGGCTGGATGCCGGGGGCGCCGACGTGACAGATGCCGCGGCGATGGCATCCGGTGGTGCGGCGACCGCGACGCTCTCAAGAACCCGCCTGGCCCCCGTCGTCGGCACCGTGCTGGCGCTGACCTGGCTGAACCCGCATGTGTACCTCGACACCGTGCTGATGCTCGGCTCGGTGGCATCCACCTATGGCGACCAGCGCTGGATCTTCGCGGCCGGGGCCGTGCTCGCGAGCTTCACCTGGTTCGCGGGGCTGGGGTTCGGCGCCCGCTACCTGGGCCGTTGGCTGCGCACGCCTCAAGCATGGCGGATCCTGGATGCCGGGATCGCCGTCGTGATGATCGCGCTCGCGGTGAGTCTCGTACTGCCCGTGGTCGGCGGTTGAGTCGGCGGAGCCCGAGGGAGCCCCGAGGCCGAGTTCGACGACATCACCCGGCGGCCAGCATCGAGCCAAGCGAGTTCGTCTTCCTTGACGCCCTCCACCCATGTGTGGTTCTATAACCTTCATACCCGATATGCAAAACGATTTGCAAACCCGTCATCCTGTTTTGCATGACCACTCCGCCCCCAGAGGAACAGAACATGTCCCCCGCGAGCATTCATGAGGTCGCCGCCGCAGCCGGCGTCAGCCCGACGACGGTTTCGCACGCTCTGAACGGCAAGCGGCCCGTCGCGGAGGCGACCAAGCAGCGCATCCTCCAGGCCATCGAGGACCTCGGCTACCGGCCGAACTTCGCGGCGAAAAGCCTGCGCAGCAGGAGGAGCTTCTCGGTCGCGCTCATCGTCTCCGACATCGCGAACCCCTACTACCCCTCCCTCGCCCGGGCAGTACACGACCAGCTGGACCCGGAGGGCTACGTCACACTCATCTGCAACACCTACGGCGACGCTGCCACCGAGGAGCGGTTCCTGCAGGACATGGTCGCGCGGGGCGTCGACGGCATCATCATGACCATCACCGCCCTCGGGAGCGCGAGGATTCGCGAGCTCGTCGGACCCGACATGCCCCTCGTCGGCGGCGGCGTCGACGCCTCCGACCTCGGCGGAGACCAGGTCGGCAGCGATGACGCAGCCGGCATCATGCAGGCCGTCACCCACCTGTCGGAGCGCGGCATCCGCGACATCGCGTTCCTCAGCGGCCCAGAGGCCGAGCTTCCCAGCATCGTCCGTCTGGACGCCTTCCGCAGCGCGTGCGCGCAGCTCGGCATCATGACGCGCGAGGAGTGGATCCAGCATGTTCCCTTCACCCGCGACGGCGGGCTCGCTGGCGCGAGGGCTCTGCTCGCATCGTCTGGCCACCGCCCCCAGGCGATCATGTGCGCCAACGACCTCATCGCCATCGGGGCCGTGGAAGCCGCCCGCCGAATGGAAGTCAGCGTCCCGGGCGAGCTGTCGATCATCGGCTTCGACGACATCGAGATCGCCGGTCTTCTCAGTCCCCAGCTGACGACGATCGAGAACCCCGCGGTGAGAACGGGCCGCGCTTGTGCCGAGGCTGTGCTCCGCCGCATCGAAGACCCCACCGCTGTGCCGCGCCGCGTTGAGATACCCACCCGTCTCATCGTCCGTGAGACGGCCTGACCCGCCGGGCCTGAACCAGATGAGCAGACGGCGCGTTCATCGCGCCATCACGACGAGAACCTGAGAAGAGAAATGACCACCACCGACACAGTCCAGCTCGCCGACGCATACCGCCACAGCCGTTTCGACGCGCTCCAGCCCCGAGACCTCGTGGCCGACGAAGTCCAGCAGCTGAAGGAGACCGGTCACCGCGTCGACGACCTGATCGCCGAGATCAACGCGACTGATCCGGACGACCGCTCGGCGCTCCTCGGAATCCTCGATCGCATGGCAGACGCCGAGCGTGTCGACGGGTGGGACTACGAGGAGCCGGATGCACTGGATGACATCCTGGCGGCCGCCGGCGCGCCGGTGGCGTCGTCGTCGATCTCTCCCGAGACGATCGCGGACCAAATCCATGCCGCCTGGCTCGGGCGCATCGCGGGGTGCAATCTCGGCAAGCCCATCGAGTACGGCTGGACCTGGACGCCTGAGCGCATCAGGACCTACCTCGAGCTGGCGAACGCGTACCCGCTCACCGACTACGTGCCACGCCTCGACCCGATGCCGACGGGCTTCGAGCTCGTCGACAACTGGCCCGAGACGACGCGAGGCAATGTCGCCGGATCCGCTCGGGATGACGACATCGACTACTCCATCCTCGCCCTGCACCTGCTGGAGCAGCACGGCGATGGCCTCACCACCCATCACGTCGCCGACGCGTGGACCGAGCTGTTCCCGATCGGGAAGGTCTACACCGCGGAGCGCGCGGCGTACATCAACATCGTCGAGGGGCTGCGCGCACCGGTCACCGCGCGCCGGCGCAACCCATATCGCGAGTGGATCGGAGCACAGATCCGTGCCGATGTCTTCGGGTACGTGAACCCCGGGGACGTCCGCGCAGCCGCCGAAGTCGCCTATCGCGACGCCGCGCTCTCACACACCGGGAACGGCATCTACGGCGAGATGTGGGCCGCGGCGCTTGTCGCCTCGGCGTTCACCGCTTCCTCGGCCCGCGAAGTCATCGAGGCGTCCCTCACCGTCGTCCCCCAGCGATCGCGTCTTGCTGAGGCCATCCGATTCGTGATCGATCTGCGCGACCGCGGACTCCCGTGGGAGGACGCACTCGTGCTCATCCGCGACCGCTTCGCCGATTACGCCTGGGTGCACACGATCAACAACGCAGCGGCCGTCACCGCCGCTCTTCTCTGGGGAGAAGACGACTGGACCACGGCGACGGCCCGGGTGGTCATGAGCGGATGGGACACCGACTCGAACGGTGCGACCGTGGGCTCGGTCGCGGCGATCCTCGCCGGGCGCCGAGGGCTCCCCGCTCACTTCATCACACCACTGCAGAATCGCACGCGCTCTGCACTCTTCGGTTTCGACAACTCGTCGATCTCCGACCTCGCGGAGCGGACGATTCGCATCGCCATTGCCAGGCGCCCCTGACGCGTCTGGCGCCCGAATTCAAAGGAGAATCACAATGGATCTGACCCGACGCACCTTCCTCGCCGCCACCGGCTCGATCGGACTTCTCGCCGCGCTCACGGCATGCTCCGGGAAGCCGGGTGGGGCCTCGGCGAATGAGATCGTCTTCTGGAACAACCTCCCCGATGAGCAGCAGCTCAAATATTTCACCGAGCACTTCGTCAAGGGCTACCCGGGCAAGGCCCGCGTGAAGTTCGACCAGAAGCCGAACCTCGATCGCCTGACCCAGACCTCGCTCGCAGCGGGACGCGGACCCGACATCATCGTCACGCCTGGCCCGTCGACGGCCGTGTCGGAATTCCACCGCGCGGGATATCTGGCAGAGCTGGACGGCTATGCCCAGAAGCTCGGCTGGAACGACGCCTTCGCCTCGTGGGCACTTGACGCGTCGCGAGTGGACGGAAAGCTCGTGACGCTGCCGACCGCGTATGAATCGCTCGTGTTCTTCTACAACCCGGCCACCCTGGAGAAGCTGCGCGTCGAGGTGCCGAAGACAAGAGAGCAGTTCGAGGCCTTCTGCGAGGAGGCGGCGGGCGCGGGCCTGATTCCGATGGCCGCAGGCAACGCCGACTGGAAGGGCGCCAACGAATGGTACGTCGGCCACGCGCTCAATCACGGGGCCGGGCCCGATGCGGTGTACTCCGCGCTCACCGGCAAGACCCCCTGGACCGATCCCGTGTTCGTCGACGCCATCAGCCGATTCGCCGGCTACTTCCAGAAGGGATGGTTCGGCGGCGGAGTGGAGAGCTACTTCACGACGACGTTCCCGACGGCTTACGGACAGCTGGCCGAGGGAGGCGCCGCCGGAATGATGTCGGGCAGCTGGGACTTCGCCAACCTCGCGCCCTACTTCGGCAAGGCAGCAGGCAACGACGCCACCTGGGACTTCGCACAGATCCCCTCGCTCGGCGACGGCGTGCCGTCGGACATCTGGGATCTCGCCATCGGCCAGTCCCTCGGCATCAATGCGAAGGCCGGCGACCTCGACGCCGCTGCCGATTATCTCGACTGGCTCACGACCGACGTGAAGACCATCATCGCCGCCATCGAGGCGGTGAACTATCAGCCGACGCCGATCCGCATCGAGACGACCGATTTCAGTGCGGATGCCGACGAGCGGACGGTGCGCCTGTACTCGTCGATGTCGAACGCCACCCGCGTCGGTTACACGACATGGACATTCTTCCCGCCGAAGACCGAGACCTACCTCATCGACTACTTCGAGAAGGTACTGACCGGCAGCCTCTCCCCTGCCGAGTACTGCGCAGGCATCGATGAGCAGTTCGTGAAGGAGTTCAAGGCAGGCGCGGTGCCGACGCCGCCCGCGCCCTCGGGAGACGGCGCATGACGAGCGCCACCGCGAACCGCGCGGCCGCCTCCAGCGGCGACGCTCCACGGCAACGGCCACGGCGACGGCGAGCGTTCCGCGACTGGCGCGTCAAGGGGTGGTTCTTCCTTCTTCCGCTCATCGCAGTGAATGCCTTCGTCGTGTTCGTGCCGAGTCTCTCCGCGGTGTACTACTCGTTCACCGACTGGTCCGGCATCGGAGACGCCGAGTTCATCGGGCTCGAGAACTACCAACGGCTGGTGGCCGACCCCGAGTTCCAGAACGGTCTCATCCACAACCTGCTCTGGACGGTGTTCTTCCTGACCGTTCCGATGTCGCTGGGCCTCTATGGCGCCTACGCGCTTTCGCGCATCCGCCGCTTCCGGCTCTTGTTCCGGGTGCTCTACTTCATTCCGTACATTGTCGCGAGCGTCGTGAATGCCTCGATCTGGCAGAGCATCCTGGCACCCACCGGCGGCGTCGGCGAGCTATTCGGGATCAACCCACTCGGAAACCCGTCGTGGGCGCTCCTCTCTGTCGCGTTCGTCAACAACTGGGCCTGGTGGGGGTTCCTGCTGGTCGTCTTCCTCGCCGCCATGCAGGGGATCAACCCGAGCCTCTATGAGGCAGCCGCACTGGATGGCGCGGGCCCCTGGCGGCAGTTCTTCTCGATCACGCTGCCGAGCATCCGCCCGACATTCGCGTTTCTCGGGCTGATGACGATCATCTGGTCGTTCCTCGCCTTCGACTACGTCTACATCATGACTCAGGGCGGGCCGGCCGGGTCCACCGACCTGCTGTCGACCGTGCTGTACCGCCGCGCGTTCGAGGATCTCGAGGCGGGCTACGCCTCGGCAATCGGCGTTGTGATGGCGCTCATCAGCGGCATCGTCGTCGGGGTCTACCTGACCATCCGACACGCGAGGAAGTGGGATATATGACGCTCGCACCCGTCACCGCGCCAGCCCTGAACGCCTCTGTTCCAGAGGCGCGCCGGCGCACGAGCTCCTTCCGCTCCGCAGGAACGGTCACATACGTCATCCTGACGCTTCTCGCGATCTTCGCCATCGGGCCTATCGTGCTCTTCTTCTTCAACGCGCTGAAGACGCCGGCCGAGTACGCGAACGATTCGCTCGGTGTGCCGGCGAGCTGGAACTGGCAGAACTTCTTCACCGCGTGGACGCAAGCAAACATGTCAGCGGGTCTCGCCAATTCCCTCGTCATCGTCCTCGGCACGGTCGCGCTCACGCTCGTCGTCGCAGGATGTGCCGCCTACGGCCTCGCTCGCCTCGAGGTGCGCGGTGGAGGTGCGTTCATCACCTACCTCCTGGTGGCAAGTGCACTGCCGAGCCAGATGTTCCTCGTCCCACTGTTCTTCCTATGGACTCAACTGGGCTTGTACGACTCCCACCTCGGCCTGATCATCATCTACTGCGGGCTGTTCTCACCGTTCGCCACTCTGCTCCTGCGGTCGTTCATGCTCACCATCCCGAAGGAGTTCGAAGAGGCAGCGCGATTGGATGGTGCCGGAGAGCTCGGCGTGCTGTTCCGGGTGATCCTGCCGAATGCGCTGCCCGGTTTCCTGACCATCGCGCTGACGACAGGGCTGAGCGCGTACAACGAGTTCCTCTTCGCCGTCACGTTCATCCAGGATGGCGATCTGATGCCCCTCTCCACGACGTTCTTCTCGTTCCAGCAAGGCTTCTCCCAGGACTACACGCTGATCAGCGCGGCCGGCTTCATCATGATCGCGCCGATGCTCGTGCTGTTTCTGGCGCTGCAACGGCGGTTCATCGACGGACTGTCGTCCTCGGGCCTCGGCGGTGCGTGATGCAATCAGCGGGAGCTCACCCCGGTGAGCCCCCGCTGATTGCGTACGTCAGACGACTCCAGGGTCAGCGCACCGCGATCTCGCGGATCGTCAGCCCGCGGAACGTCGCGGTGCCATCGTTGGCGAACAGGCGGATGCCGTCGTCGCCGTCAAGCGGGAAGACGCGGTGCGAGTGCACGACGCGGCCATCGCCGACGAACAGCTCGACGCTGGTGCGGTCGACCAGGATGCGCATCGCCAGACGCCCGACGCTCGGATCGATCGGCACCTGCGATTCGGCGCCAGAAGGGCTGACCGTCGGACGCCGGTTGACGTACGTGAACGGGCCGCCCAGGTAGGCGCCGGCGGCGACGTGACGCCCGCCGCCTGGAGCCCGGCAGAGTTCGAAGCCGATGTTCGACGGTGCTGCCGCGGGATCCCAGACGAACTCGCACGAGAGCTCGTAGGCGTTCGAGCGCACGTCGAGGTCGCGAGTTCCGGCCACGACCACGTCTCCCAGCGTATGAGTCCGGCGGACATGGTCACTCAGTGCCGACGCCGGAGAGGAGGCCAGGTAGTACTCCCCCATGCCCCGGCGCAGCCGCAGCTCGCGCACGATCATGTCGTCGCCGTTGTACCCGTCGGTGAAGAGCGTGGGCGTGTTGTGCGGGTAGTCCCAGAAGTTCGCCCAGCCGATCGCGCGACGCAGGGTCGGATCCTCGGCGCCGTTCTTGTCGTGGTTCGGGTACGTCACCGCCCCGTAGAAGTCGAAACCCCAGTCGAGCCACTGCGGCTCGTCCGCATCCGGCACGAACGACACCCCGTCGAAGGCGCCCGTCCAGTACGCGTACGTCGCCGGCAGTCCCCTCCCTTTCCCGTTCGCGCTGATGCCGAGAATCCAATGCGCGGTGCCGTCGTCGGCCGTCATCCGGAAGATGTCTGGACACTCGAGGAGCCCGATGTCGGTGCGCACGAACTCCCCGACCCGCTCCCACGAGCGCAGATCCGCCGACGTGTAGAACCCGATACGCTGCCCTTCGGCATTCGCCATGAACCAGCGACCCCGGTCCTCGTCCCAGATGACCTTGGGGTCGCGGAAGTCATGCACGCCCGGATTGGGCAGCACGGGCGCCAGACCGCCGGCGGCGAAGGAACGCCCGCCGTCCGTCGAGTACCAGAGGAACTGCGCCTGCTTGCCTTGCGGGGCCTGCGTCACGATAGCGATGATGGTGCCTTTGCCGTAGCCGGCCGTGCCCTCGGTGTCGACCACGAGACAGCCCGACCAGCAGTCCCCGTTCTCATTCGTGAACTTCGGGATGGCGACACCCCGATCACGGAACTTCACGTGGTCGCGCGTCGTGGCCAGACGCCACGCGGTGCCCGCGCCGCCTTCCAGGTAGTCCGCGTTGTACAGGTAGTAGTAGAGGTACTCGCCGTCGACGTAGATCGGACGCTGCGGGTCGTTCTTCCAATTGTCGGGCACGCTGAAGTGGTACTCCGGACGAATGCTGCCCGCGGCGTTTCCACGAGACGCGGCCGCGGGCGACGGGGCTGCACTCGCGACGGCAGGTGTCGCCGCCAATGCCGTCGCGCCGAGAGCTGCCGCACAGGCCCCGGCGAACAGCGTTCGACGGGGGAATCCTTCATTTTCGGTCATGTTCCTGATCACCTTTCCGTCATCGAGTTCTGCATCGGCTGCGTCCGCCGTTCCTGCTCTTCGGCCCCGTGCAACGTCCAGCCCGCAACGCTGTGGACCACTGCGCCGTCGCGCGGTTCGAAACGGATGCCGGTGGCATCCGCATCCGCGGGGTACACCCGCGCGGTGAGCGCGATCCCATCTATGAACACCTCGACGCTGGAGCGGTCGAGGAACGCCCGCACCTGTATCACTCCGGTCGAGTTCGTCACCACGCCTGCCAGCGGTGTGAGGTCGCATCCGTCGTTTCGTGACGAGCGCGATCGGTCGAGCACCACGTCGACGTCGCCGCCAGAACGCGCGCGCAGCTCGAGCACCGTCCGCTCCGATCCGTCGGGCGACGCGAACAGCTCCACGTGAACCGATGCTCCCGCAGGGAGCTCGGCACGCAACTCGAGTTCCGCCTGCGTGCCAGCTGCGCGGACGACGGCGCCTTCCTCGACGAAGCTCAGCGGCTCCGCACGGAGCATGGTCACCTCCGCAACCGGCTCCTGCCGCACCACGCCGCCGACGTCCAACCAGAGCCGACGGGGCAGCGCCATCGCGCCGGACCAGCCCGCGGCGCGCTGCTCCTGGTCGGAGCGGCCCTCCTGCATCCACGCCCAGAGCACGCGTCTGCCCGTGCCGTCGATGTAGGTCTGCGGCGCATAGGCGTGCCTTCCGCCGAGGTCCAATCGCTGGTAGCGCTCGATCTCGAAGCGGTCGCCGCGGTAGCGGCCGACGGCCGCGATCGGATGCATCGTACGGCCCTCATGCCAGGCGGAGAACAGCAGCACATGGGGGTCACCGGACCTGCCGTCCGGGGGCGCCGTCGTTCCGTCACGCGTGAACCGGAAGAAGTCCCCACACTCCCACGTCGTGCCGGTCCACAGCGGGTGGTTCGGGGGGAAGTCGTTCGCCGAGCCGACGGCGAGCGTGCCGAGTTCTCGCCAGGAGATCAGATCGTCGGATTCGTACAGGAAGACGCATCCGCCTAGCCCGCGCAGCCCTCCGCTGATCAGCTGCCGCCACGCGCCGTTCTCCCGCCACACGCAGTGGTCGCGGAACTCTGTGACATCGGATCCTGTCGGCGGCGCGGCGATGACCGGGTTGCCTGGCTCCTTGACCCAGGTGTCCATGCCGGCGTCGCCGTACGCCAGGCATGCGCTCTGGCGGCCGTCCCGGTTGCCCGAGTACACCAGCACGGGTCTCGCGCCGTCGTCCACGAGGACACCCGACCAGCATCCGTCCTGGTCGGGCCCGGCATCGTCGGGTCGCAGGGCGATCGGCCGGTCGGTCCAGTGCACGAGATCCGTGCTCGTTGCGTGTCCCCAGTGGATCCGGCGGTGCTCCGCGCCGTACGGGTTGTATTGGTAGAAGAGGTGGTGGATGCCGTTGCGCTGCGCGACACCGTTCGGGTCGTTCAGCCAGCCTGCTGGGGCGACGAAATGGTATCCGGGCCGAAGGCGATCGGCCCTCGCCCGTGCGAGAAGCTCCTCCGGAGTCTCAACAAGCACGTTCACCGGGCAACCAGCTCCTTCGGCATCCAAACCCAATGATCGGCGGCAGCGTCGACGACGACACGTTCCGATTCCGCGCCAGCCCACTCGGCGATCTCGGTGCGGAAGCGGGCGCGCTCGTCGGGGTCGAACGCCTCCCGTCGGTCAGGGTCAGGGACGGCGCCGACAAGCATCCGCGTGTACGGGTGCCGGGGTTCGGCGAGCAACGCCATCGATTCCCCGCCCTCGACGAGGGTGCCCTGGTGCATCACTATGGTCCGGTCTGCGAGATAGCGTGCCGACGCAAGGTCATGCGTCACATAGAGGATCGCGATGCCGCGCTCGTCGCGCAGCCGGGCGAGCAGGTTCAGCACGCCGATGCGCACCGACACGTCGAGCATCGACGTCGGCTCGTCGGCGAGGATCACGTCCGGCTCCACTGCCAGCACGCGAGCGATGGCGATGCGCTGGCGCTGGCCACCGGAGAGCTCGTGTGGAAACGACCCGAGCACATCGGCGGACAACCCCACCGACTCGACCAGTTCGCGCAGCTGGGCGCGCAGGTCTCCGCGCACCTTGCCGTGCAGGACCAGCGGACGGCTGAGCACGTGCTCGACCCGCTGGGTGGGGTTGAGCGAACCGAAAGGGTCCTGGAACACCATCTGCACCGTGCGCCGGTAGGCGCGTGTCGCATGCCGCGGCTGTGTCTGCAGTACGTTCTCCCCCAGTACCTCAAGGGTGCCGCCGTCCGGGTCCTCCAGCCGGGCGATGCAGCGTGCGAGCGTGGATTTGCCCGACCCTGACTCCCCCACCAGCGCGACGATCTCACCGCGACGGATGTCGAGGTCGACGGAGTTCAGTGCTCTCACGCGGCGGCGCGAACGCAAGCCGCCCTGGACGAAGTGTTTGTCCAGCCCGCGGATGCGGACCGCCGTCTCTTGGTGACGTGCCATCATGCACTCTCCTTCTTCAGCGTCGCCTGACCGGGCGCGACGAAGTGTCCTGGTGCGACCTCAGCGAGGTCGCCGATGTCTGTGAAGCGAGTGCCCTCGGCGAGGCCGGTCAGCCGTACTCGGGGCCCCGTGATAGACGGAAAAGCTCCGAGCAGCGCCTGCGTGTACGGGTGCCGCGCGTCGCGGCGGATGACCTCGGCGGGGGCGAGCTCGACGATCCGGCCGGAGTTCATCACTCCGATGCGGTCTGAGAGCTCGAGCATCAGGGACATGTCGTGCGTGATGAACAGCACGGAGAAGCCCAGTTCCGCCTGCAGCTCCTTGATCTGGGCGAGAATCTCCTGCTGAACGACCACATCCAGCGCGGTGGTCGGCTCATCCAGGATCAACAGCTTCGGCTTGAGGGCACACGCCATCGCGATCACGACGCGCTGACGCTGGCCGCCGGAGAGTTGATGGGGATAGGCCCTGACACGCGACGGGTCGATCCGCACGAGCGTGAGCAGCTCACTCACACGCGCTTTGGCGGCCCGCCGGGAGACTCGCTCGTGGGTGGTGAACACGTCGGCGAGCTGATCACCGATCGGCATGACCGGGTTCAGCGAGTTCATCGCCGACTGGAACACCATCGCCGCCTCCCGCCACCTCCAGTCGCGCAGGCGCTCCGGCGTCATCTGCAGGATGTCCTGCCCGTCGAAGCGCATCGCTCCTCCGGTGATCTCCGCGGGTTCCTTCAGCAGCCGCATCACCGCGTTCGCGACGGTGGTCTTCCCCGAACCGGACTCCCCGGCGAGCCCCAGGATCTCGCCGGGCGCGAGCGAGAAGCTGACACGATCGGCACCGCGGACCGAGCGTTCGTCGCTGATGTACTCGACGGTGAGTTCGTCCACCTCAAGCAGAGCGTTCATCGTGCACCTCCCTTTCCTGCGCCGGGCTGGGCCGCCATGGAGACGGTCGTCGGGGCTGTCGCACTCGTCGCCCGCCGCGGGCGCCGCAGCCGCGGGTTGGTGATCTCGTCCACGGCGTAGTTGCACAGGGCGAGGGCGAACGCGATGAGCGCGATCGCGAGACCGGAGGGCACGAAGATCCACCACTGGCCGAGCATGAGCGATCCATCGCTGGTGGCCCAGAACAGGTTGGTGCCCCAGGAGATCGTGTTGGAGTCGCCGAGTCCGAGGAACTCCAGGCCGGCTTGCGCGCCGATCGCACCGATGATGCTGCCGAGCAGGGTCATCATCACGATCGACGCCATGTTCGGCAGGATGTCGCGAAGCATGATGTGCAGCGGCCGTTCCCCCGTCACGGTGGACGCCGCGACGTAGTCCTTGCCACGGATGGACATGCCCTGCGAGCGCAGCACGCGTGCCCCTCCGGCCCATCCTGTCACCGCCAGCACGAGGATGACCGTCCCCAGCCCCGCGGGCAGGAACGCCGCGAGGATGACCAGCAGCGGAAGACCGGGGATGAGCAGAAAGACGTTGGTCAGCAGGCTCAGCGTGTGATCGACGCCGCGACCGAAGTAGGCGCTGGCCAGACCGACGAGGACCGCGATGACGGTGGCGAGGATGCCGGCCGTGAAGCCGACGAACAGCGAGGAACGAGACCCCCACAGGGTGAGCGCAAGCACGTCCTGCCCCTTGGCTGTGGTTCCGAGCAGGTGCTCGGCGCTCGGTGGGGTTGCGCCGCCCGAACCGATCCGCGACGGATCGTCGGGGAAGATCACCGGCGCAAGGAGGGCGAGTGCGACGAACACGAGGATCATCGCGAGACCGACGACGGCCTTCTTGTTGCGCGTGAGCGCACGAACGGTGCGCATCAGGGATCGGCCGCGTGCCGGTTGCATGCCGGAGGTCAGAGCCTCCGTCTGCGAGATGGCCATGGAAGTGCCCCTCTCAGGAGACCCGCACGCGCGGGTCGAGGCGGACGTAGATGATGTCGATGAGGAAGTTCGCGATCAGCACCGCGGCGGTGATCGTGAGGAACATGCCCTGCATGAGCGGGTAGTCCAGGCCCTGCACGGCCGCGAGCAGCTGGTAGCCGACACCGGGGTAGGCGAAGACCACCTCGGTGAGCAGTGCGCCGCCCACGATGAACCCGATGCTCATGCCGATGTTGGTGACGGCCGGGAGCATCGCGTTGCGCGCGGCGTAGCGCAGCATGATCCGCGACGGGTGCAGTCCCTTGGCCTCAGCCATGAGGATGTAATCCTCACTGTTGGTCGCGATCATGGTGTTCCGCATGGCCAGCATCCAGCCCCCGATCGACACGAGAACGATCGACAGGGCGGGCAGCACGAGATGTGCGGCGACGTCTGAGACGAATGTGAGGTTCCACCCGGGGGTGAGCCCCACCGAGAAGGCGTGCCGCAGCGGTGCGACGCCCATGATCACGCCGAAGACCCAGAGCAGTCCCATCGCGAGCCAGAAGTAGGGGAAGGAACCGATGAACACCAGGAACGGCGGCAGGAACGAGTCGAGGATGCTCCCGCGACGCCACGCGGCGAGGATGCCGAGCAGGTTGCCGATGATCACAGCGAAGATCAGGGATGTCGCGCCGAGCAGGAGTGTCCACGGCAACTGACTCGCGATGACCTCGGTGACGGGCGTCGGGAAGCGCGAGATGGAGACCCCGAAGTCGCCGGTGAGAGTGCGGAACAGGTACTCCGGGTACTGCTCCCACCAGGGACGGCCGTCGACACCGAGCAGCTTGCGCAGCGACTCGATCTGGTCGGGGTCCAGTCGGCCCTGAGAGCGCGAGAGCATGCGCGAGACCGGATCACCCGGCATCAGGCGCGGAAGGAGAAAGTTGAGTGTGATGGACAACCAGAAGGCGACCACGTAGAAGCCGAGACGGCGCAGGATGAAGCCCATGTCAGGTCCTTAGCGTCAGAGTGCGGAGGATCGGGTCGCCGGGGCGGAAGCGCCGCCCCGGCGACCGGCGATCACTTGACGGGCTCGAGGCTCGTCAGGACGAGCACCGTGGTGGGCGATCGCGTCGCGAGCGTGGCGTACGGGTTGTCCTCCGTCGGCCAGCCGGTGAAGCGGATGTCGGTGTACGCGCCCCATTCCGGGCCGGGGAACAGCGGCACGGCCGGGGCGACTTCGTTGTACAGCGCCTGCAACCGGTTCACGATCTCGCGCTGCTCGCCCTCATCCGCCGTGGCCGAGAACTGCGTGAGCAGTTCATCCGCGCGCGGGTCGCTGAAGCGGTGGTAGTTGACGAAGGTCTGCTCTCCCACCGGCTTCACCGTCTCGGACGACATCAGGCCCCGGTAGTAGTGCCACGGGGTCGGGGCATTGTCGCTCCAGACGATGCCGGTCTCGAACTCGCCGGTCTCGTACCCGGCGACGACGGCAGCCCAGTCCGGAGCGTCGACCGTCGCGGTCACGCCGATGTCCTCGAGGTTCTGCGCGATGATGTTCGCCACCGAGAGCCAGTCGGTCGAGGTGGATCCCACCGAGATGTCGAAGGCGAACGGTTCGCCTGCCGGCGTCACGCGGGTGCCATCGGCACCGGCTTTGTAGCCCGCGGCATCCAGCAGCTTGCCTGCTTCTTCGATGTCGCGCTCGGTCCACGTGCAGTTGTCGGCGATGGACGCGTCGCGCCACTCGTCGTAGTTGCCCGAGAGACCGGTGCAGTCGGCGGGGATCGTGTAGCCGGACATGCCGACCTCGACGATCTGCTCGCGGTCGAGCGCCATGCTCAGCGCCTTGCGCACGTTCGGGTCGCTGAACTCCGGCAGGGTCGTGTTCAGCTGCCAGTTGATCTCGGCTCCGGTCGGCGGGAACCAGTAGTGCCGGTGCTCGGGATCCTTCCCGATGTAAGTCTTCTCGATGTCGGGCATGTACTGCGGCGCCCAGTCGACATCGCCGTTGATGGCGGCGAGGTTCGCTCCGTCGTTGCCGGCGAAGGCGAGCATGCGGATGCCCGGGATCTTCACCTCGCCCCAGTACTCAGGGTTCGGCAGCAGGTCGAAGGACTGCGCTTGGAAGTTCGACACCTCGGTGAAGGGTCCGGTGCCGACCGGCTCCTTGTTCTCGAACTTCTCGGGGTCCGCCTGATCGGCCCAGATGTGATGCGGGACGATGATCTGCTGCCCGATCTCGAACAGCGACGGCGAGAAGACGTTGGTGAAGGTGAACGCCACCGTCGTCTCGTCGACGGCCTCGACACCCGCGAGGTATGTGAAGCTGCCCTCGAAGAGCTTCCGCTGAAGCTCGAACGTCGTCACGACGTCCTGCGCGGTGAACGGCTCGCCGTCCGACCACTTGACGCCCTCCCGCAGGTGGTAGGTCTGGGTCAAGCCGTCTTCGCTGGTCTCCCACGACTCGGCGAGCCACGGCACTGTGCTGCCGTCGGCGGGGTTGTAGATCAGCATGGACTCGTACACGGACTGCTGGGTCATCGGAGCGGCGTTGGGCGAGAACGGGTTGAAGTTCTGCGTGAACGTACCCATGTCCTCACGCGGAATGGTGAGCATCGCGCCGCTGTCGCCGCCGTTGTCAGCGCCACCGGCAACGCAGCCGGTGAGCAGCAGCGCGGTGGCCGCGACGGCGGCACCCAGCGCAAGGGTCGCCCGAAGGCGAGGTGGTCGTACGGATAGCATGGAAAGGTCCTTCCTTGGACTTCACGGTGCGGGAGAGGAATAGCCCGTCAGCGGAGTAGTGATCCAACTGACGAGCGAAGGTGCAGCGGGCAGTCGATCTCGAGCCTCGGGTTCTCGATCGGTCTGCCCGCTGTCAGTGAGGTGAGCATGCTCACCCCGCTCGCGCCCATTTCCTGGAACGGGAGGGCGACGGTGGTGAGGCCAGGGCGCAGCGAATCGGCGAGGAACTGCTGATCGTCGAAGCCGACGATGGAGAGGTCCTCGGGGATCCGCAAGCCGCGTTCCTTCGCGGCGTCGTACGCACCCATGGCCATGCGGTCGTTGCCGCAGAAGATGGCGGTGGGACGGTCGTCCCGGTCGAGCAGTTCGGCAGCGCCGAGATACCCGCTCTCGGTGGAGCCGTCGCCGGCGACGATCAGGTCGTCGTTCAGAGCCACGCCGGCGTCGGCGAGCGTGGCCCGGAAACCGCGCAGGCGTCCGATCTGGGCCGGGATGCCCGGCTCCAGGGTGACGTGACCGATGTTCTCGTGCCCGGCATCGAGGAGAACCTGGGCAGCAGCACGGCCGCCACCGAACTCGTCGGGAACGACGCTGGGCAGCGTGCCGTTGGCGTCGAAGCAGTTCACGAGGACGCAAGGCACGTCGTAGGCGTTCGGCGGAACGACGACCGCACGGTGCCAGGTGGCTGCAATGATGAGACCTTCGACACGCTGCTCGAGGAGCTTCTCGATGGCTGCCGCTTCCATCTGCACCTCGTCGTCGCTGGGCGCGATGAGCAGGAACCGCTCGTCGGTCCAGGCACGCTGCTGCGCGCCGCGAATCACCTCCACAGCCAGTGGCGAGGTGACGATCTCGGTGACCAGCCCGAACCAGCCGCTGCGCTGCCGTGCGAGCCCCCGGGCTGCCGCGTTGGGGCGGTAGCCCAGTTGAGTCGCCACATCGAGGATGCGCTTGCGGGTGGGGGCCGGGATGGCGACGTGCGCTCGATCATTGAGGACGAAGGAGACGGTGGTCCGGCTGAAACCCGCCTCGCGCGCGACGTCGGCCATCGTGACCGGTCGCGATCGTTGCGGCGTCATCTGCCGACTCCTTCGTCTGGTGAAGCGCGTGTACTAACGCGCGTAAGTAACTGCCGAAAGTTAAGTTACCCGCTTCAGTAACGCGCGTCAATAGCGATGTCGGATTTTTCGGAGCTCTCCGCTTCGCCGTAACGCAGAAGACCCCCGCCCAGACGGGCGAGGGTCTTCGTGCAGACAGTCAGTCTCAGATGGAGTTGACGTCCAGCGGGATACCGGGGCCGAACGTGGTCGACACGGCGCCCTTCTGGATGTAGCGGCCCTTCGAGCTGGACGGCTTCAGGCGCACGATCTCCTCGAGAGCGGCCTTGATGTTCTCGTCGAGCTGCTCAGCGGTGAACGAGGCCTTGCCGACGATGAAGTGCACGTTGGCGTGCTTGTCGACGCGGAACTCGATCTTTCCGCCCTTGATCTCCTCGACGGCCTTGGCCGGGTTCGGGGTCACAGTGCCGGTCTTCGGGTTCGGCATCAGGCCGCGGGGGCCCAGCACCTTACCCAGACGGCCGACCTGGCCCATGAGCTCCGGCGTCGAGACGGCGGCGTCGAAGTCGGTCCAGCCAGCGGCGACCTTCTCGATCAGCTCGGTGCCACCGACCTCGTCGGCGCCCGCGGCAGCGGCGGCCTCGGCGGCCGGGCCGTTCGCGAACACGATGACGCGGGCGGTCTTACCGGTGCCGTGCGGGAGCATGACGGTGCCGCGCACCATCTGGTCGGCCTTGCGGGGGTCGACGGCGAGCTTCAGCGCGACCTCGACGGTGGAGTCGAACTTCGTGGAGCCCGTCTCCTTCGCGAGGGCGACGGCCTCGGTGGGGGTGTAGAAGCGGTCCGCCTCGATCTTCGCGGCGGCGTTCTTGTATGCCTTGGACTTGGTAGCCATTGTTATCTCCCTCAGCCCTCGACCGTGATACCCATGGAGCGGGCGGTGCCGGCGATGATCTTCGACGCGGCGTCGATGTCGTTCGCGTTCAGGTCGGCCTGCTTGGTCTCGGCGATCTCGCGGACCTGGTCCATCGTGATCTTGCCGACCTTGACGGTGTGCGGGGTGGCCGAGGCCTTCTGCACTCCGGCGGCCTTCTTGATGAGCTCCGCCGCGGGCGGAGTCTTCAGGACGAACGTGAAGCTGCGGTCCTCGTAGACGGTGATCTCCACGGGGATGACGTTGCCGCGCTGCGACTCGGTCGCGGCGTTGTACGCCTTGCAGAACTCCATGATGTTGACGCCATGCTGACCGAGCGCGGGGCCGATCGGCGGCGCCGGGTTGGCTGCACCGGCGTTGATCTGAAGCTTGATCAGGCCGGTCACCTTCTTCTTCGGTGCCATTCTGTTTTCCTTTCATCGAGCTGCATCGGCCCTTCGACGAGCTCAGGGATCCGATGCTCTCTCCCGCGCATCCGGCCTCTCCGGATCGCGGTCGTCTGTGCGCCCTTCGACGAGCTCAGGGACCCAGTGGGTATCGCACAAACCACAACAGTCTACCCGACATCGATCGGATTCCGGAACGCGAGAACGGCCGCCCCATCGGGACGGCCGCTCTCAAAAGAAGCTTGTCAGATCATCTTGGTGACCTGGTCGAACGACAGCTCGACGGGGGTCTCACGCTCGAAGAGGGAGACCAGCACCGTGAGCTTGCCGCTCTCGGGCTTGATCTCGCTGATCGTGCCGGGCAGACCCGCGAAGGAGCCCTCCTTGATCGTGATCGTCTCGCCGATCTCGAAGTCGACCTCGGCGGCGACCGGGCGTGCGACGGCGACGCCGCCCTTCGCCGCGATCGACTTGGCGGTCGGAACGTCCTTGACCTCGACGAGCGACTTCAGCATGTTGAAGGCCTCTTCGAAGCGCAGCGGCGTCGGGTTGTGGGCGTTGCCCACGAAGCCGGTCACGCCAGGCGTGTGGCGCACGACAGACCAGGTGTCCTCGTTGAGCTCCATGCGCACCAGCACGTAGCCGGGGATGCGCACGCGGGTGACCATCTTGCGCTGGCCGTTCTTGATCTCGACGACGTCCTCCATCGGGACCTCGATCTGGTAGATCTCGTCCTCGACCTCGAGCGTCGACTTCCGCTGCTCGATGTTGGCCTTCACCTTGCGCTCGAAGCCCGCGTAGGAGTGGATGACGTACCACTTGCCGGGCAGCATCCGCAGGTCGGCCTTGAACGCCTCGTACGGGTCCTCCTCGGCATCCGCGTCATCGGCATCCACCGCGGCGGCGTCCTCGTCACCGTTGACATCGGGCCCGTCGTAGGGGGCCACCTCGTCTTCGGCGGCTGCTTCTGCCTCGGCGGTCTCTTCCGCCACTGCGTCGTTGAGGACCTCGGCGGCTGCTTCAGTTTCAGCCGCTTCGTCCAGGTTGAGAGCGTCGTTCACGATCGCGTCCGCCTCCGGGTCTTGGATCTCGATGTCATCCGTGTCTTCGTAGTCCTCGTCGTCGCTGGCACCCTCGATGTGCAGGGCGACGTGCTCGGCCGAGGTGGAGGCGCGCTCCTGCTCGGCGAGGACGGCGCCCTCCTGGGCCTCGTCCTCTTCGCTGGACTGCTCTGCGGCGGTGGCCCAGTCGGCGTCGTCGGAATATCGTTCAGACACGTTGCTTCTTTCCGTTCACTGCGACGGCTGGCAGGTGGTCCCTGAGCCTGTCGAAGGGTGCGTCAGCTGCCGGGCACTCCGAACACGAAATGGGTGGCATATCCGAAGATCGTGTCGAGTCCGTAGACCAGGCCCATCACGATCAGCACGAAGACGAGCACGACGAGCGTGAACTTGATCAGCTCCTTGCGGGTCGGGGTGACGACCTTGCGCAGCTCGCTGATCACCTGGCGGAAGAACAGAGCGATGCGGCCGAAGAAGCCGAGCTTCGTGTCGCGCAGGGCGTACGAGCCTGCAACGACGTCGCCGCGTACTTCGTCCTGATCCATCCCGCATGTACCTTTCGTGAGTCAGCGTGGCGCTGACGCGCAGGGCGGACAGGAATCGAACCTGCAACCTGCGGTTTTGGAGACCGCTGCTCTGCCAATTGAGCTACCGCCCTAGAGACCGGATGGCCCCTGGGTCCGCATCCCCTCCGAGGCACGGTGAAGGATGCAGACAACTGCCTGATAAGTGTACGTCATCCCGCCGCGGGCGCCGAACCGGCACCGTCCCGGAGTACGTCAGAACAGCTGCCGCCAGTTCGCCCTGGCGAGGTCGAGCAGCTCGTCCCCTCGCCCCGACAGCACGGTGCGGATCGCGTACAGCGCGAACCCGCCGACCTGCTGCGCGCTGATCGCCGGGGGCATCGACAGCTCCTGCCGCTCGGTGACCACGTCAAGCAGCGCCGGCCCGTCGTGTGCGAGCACCTCGCGCACGGCATCCGGCAGATCCTCCGAGCGCTCGACTCGGCGGGCGAAGATGCCGAGGGCGTTGGCGACCGCGGCGAAGTCGGGGTTGTCGAGATCTGTGGCGAAGGTGACGATGCCGGCCGCCTTCATCTCCAGCTCGACGAAGTTCAGCGACGAGTTGTTGACCACGATGGTCTTCACCGGCAGCCGGTTCTGTGTGAGGGTGATCAACTCTCCGAGCATCATCGCGAGCCCCCCGTCGCCCGCGAGCGCGACGACCTGGCGGCCGGGGTGGGCGACCTGCGCACCGATGCCGTGCATCAGCGCGTTCGCCATCGACCCGTGGGTGAACGACCCGATCAGGCGGCGGTGCTCGGTCATCGTGAAGTAGCGCGCCGCCCACACCGTCGGCGAGCCCACGTCGGCGGTGAGAACGGCGTCGCCGGCGGCCGCCTCGTCGATCAGCCGGGCGAGATACTGCGGGTGGATCGGCCCACCGCCGCGCGTCGGCACGGCCAGCTCGTCGAGCTTGGCCCGGGTCTTGCGATAGTGGGCGGTGGCGTCGTCGAGGTGGCCGCGGTCGGACTTCTCCGCCAGTCGCGGCATCAACGCCTCGGCCGTCGCGCGGACGTCGCCGACGAGACCGAGGTCAAGCGGATGCCGTCGGCCGAGCTGCGAACCGCGGATGTCGACCTGGATGGTCGTGGCGTGCTCCGGATAGAACTGCTCGTACGGAAAGTCGGAGCCGAGCACGAGCAGCGTGTCAGCGGCCTCCATCGCGCGGTAGCCGGAGGCGAAGCCGAGGAGCCCCGTCATGCCGACGTCGAACGGGTTGTCGTACTCGATGAACTCCTTGCCGCGCAGCGCGTGAACGATCGGTGCGCCGAGCCGGTCGGCGAGCGCGATGACCTCGTCGTGCGCGCCCTCGACACCGGCGCCGGCGAGGATGGTGACCTTCTTCGCCGCATTCAGCAGCTGCCCTGCCTTCTCCAGCTCCGCGCCGCTCGGCACGACGACCGGGCGGGTGCGCGGGATGAGCGTGGCACGGTCGGACGCGGCATCCGCCAGCGCGACGTCGCCGGGGATGACGAGCACGGCGACACCGCGCTGCTCGATCGCCGTTCGCATCGCGATCTCGAGGATCCGCGGCATCTGGCTGGCATCGGCGACGTACTCGACGTAGACGCTGCACTCGCGGAACAGCTCCTGCGGGTGCGTCTCCTGGAAGTAGCCGGAGCCGATCTCGTTGGTCGGGATGTGCGCGGCGATCGCGAGCACCGGAACCCGAGAGCGGTTGGCGTCGTAGAGGCCGTTGATGAGGTGCAGGTTGCCGGGCCCGCAGGAGCCGGCGACGACCGCGAGCTCCCCCGTCGTCCCGGCATCCGCCGCGGCCGCGAAAGCCGCCGATTCCTCATGGCGCACGTGCACCCAGCGGATCGTGCCGTCCTTGCGGAGTGCGTCGGTGAACCCGTTGAGCGAATCCCCCGGGATGCCGTACACCCGCTCGATCCCGTTGACCCGCAGTGTCTTGACGATGTTCTCGGCGACAGTGACCATGCCGCGAGGGTAGGCCGCAGCGTCGGTCGGCGCGACGGGGTTGCGGAACGGCTTCGCAACCCTCAACCCCG
>JAPSIX010000013.1 GCA_031178475.1 Microbacterium sp.
TGCTCACGTGTTACTCACCCGTTCGCCACTAATCCACCCAGCAAGCTGGGCTTCATCGTTCGACTTGCATGTGTTAAGCACGCCGCCAGCGTTCATCCTGAGCCAGGATCAAACTCTCCGTAAAAAACGATGCATACCAACAACCGGGAAAACGGTCGAAAGCAGCGAGTTCAATCATGACCAAAAAGAATGTCACTGACATCCATAAATTGATCCAAAGGAATTCTCAACCAGCCCGAAGACTGGACGAGGATAATTTGGCATTTGACAAGTGCACGCTGTTGAGTTCTCAAGGATCGGACGCACCCGAACACCCACCAACCAGGCAGGACGCTCAGGGCAACTTCACAATCTTATCCGGCGGATCCGGGGCTGTCAAAGCAACCAGGCCGGAGCCGGAACCTCCATCCTACACCCGCGAAACCGTGAGTGGAAGATGTGGAGGTGGTCCGCTGCTTGAGGGGAGCTGGTGACCTTCCGGCCTCTCGCTCAACCCTTTGGGGCGAACAGGTAAAACATTACGTGGATCCCGCGGACCCGGCAAATCACGACGGCCGCCCGGGCGTGTCGCACCCCCGGCGGGTCGCGCTTTCGCCACGTCAGGGGCGGAAACCACGACGACGTCCTCGGTCTGTGCCTCGGGCGGCCACCACCGCGACGCACAGCACGAGCGTCAGTGCTCCCCAGGCGCCGCATGCCGTTGGGAGGACTCGGTATGCCAGGTGCTGCACCGTGAAGTCGGCATCCAGTGGCCCGTACACAGCCAGGCCGACCAGCCACGCCCCGATCAGGGCGAGCGGCAGGGAGGCGTACCAGGCGAGGCGCACCCAGGCCGGGAGCCGGCGAGCGGCGGCACCGGCGGGCCGCCGGCGGAGCCACACCACGAGGTACACCGCGATGATCAGCAGTCCCATCACGCTGGAGCCGTGCTGCAGCCACTTGTACCCGGGCAGCGGACCCCACTGCTCGGCCAGCACCGGCACCACGCTCACGCCCCAGCGGCGGGCGTGCGTGAAGCTGTCCCAGGTGATGTGCGAAAGCACCCCGAGCAGCAACGACACGACCACCATGAGGGGGTGGCCGAGGTTCTCGCGGGGCGCGAACGTCTCCTTCACGGCATCCCTCCCCCTCCGCCGCCACTCGACGGGGAGCCGGTCGGCGACAACGGTCGGTGACAGCTCGACGGATGCCGGTCGCAGCGCGACGCGCCAGATCAGCAGCAGAACCGCGGCGATCAGCGTCGTCCAGACGAGGTTCGCCGGATCGTGGGTGAACCCGTACGACGGGCCGAACCCACGCAGGAACAGCGGCAGGTCGGGGGTCATGGCCCCGACCGCGATCGCCGCCGGCACCAGCGGGGTGCGCACGAAGGGCAGGGCGACCACGGCGTGGCTGGGTGTGAACGGCATGACCCGAACGCTACCCGAGCCCGCCCGAGCCCCGAACGGCCCCGCCGGTCAGTTCAGGAAGAGACCGGCGAGGGTCTTCTTCCCGCGCCGCAGCACCGAGACACCACCGGGAAGCGTGCCCTGCACGGTCACGTCGTCGCTCTCCACTCGCCGCCCGTCGAGCGAGACGCCGCCCTGGCCGATGGCGCGGCGCGCCTCCGAGAGGCTGGCGACCAATCCGGTCGCCACCAGCGCTTCCGCGACAGGCGCGCCCTCGGCGACAGTCGCATTCGGCAGCTCGTCCAGTGCCGACCGCAGCGTGGCGGCGTCGAGAGCCGACAGGTCGCCCTGCCCGAACAGCGCCTCGGATGCCGCGATCGCGGCGGCCGTGGCATCCGAGCCGTGCACCGTCGTGCACACCTCGAGGGCGAGGCGCTTCTGGGCGGCGCGGCGGAACGGCTCGGACTCGACGAGCGCGACGTACTCATCGATCTCGGCGCGCGTCAGGAAGGTGAACACCTTCAGGCGCGCGATCACGTCGGCGTCGTCGGTGTTCAGCCAGAACTGGTACATCCGGTAGGGGCTGCACATCTCGGCATCCAGCCAGATCGCGTTGCCCTCGCTCTTGCCGAACTTCGTGCCATCGCTGTTGGTGATCAGCGGAGTGCCGATCGCGTGCACGGACACTCCCTCGACGCGATGGATGAGATCCGTTCCGCTGGTCAGGTTGCCCCACTGGTCGCTGCCACCGGTCTGCAGCACGCAGCCGTACTGCCGGTACAGCTCGAGGTAGTCCATCCCCTGCAGGATCTGGTAGCTGAACTCGGTGTAGCTGATCCCGGCATCCGAGTTGAGCCGCGCGGCGACGGCATCCTTCTTCAGCATCGTGCCGACGCGGTAGTGCTTTCCGATCTCGCGAAGGAAGTCGATCGCGCTCAGTGGCGCCGTCCAGTCGAGGTTGTTCACGATGCGAGCGGCGTTGTCGCCCTCGAAGCTGAGGAAGCGCTCCACCTGTGCGCGCAGCCGGCCCACCCAGTCCGCCACGGTCTCGGGCGTGTTCAGCGTCCGCTCGGCGGTGGGCCGCGGATCGCCGATCAGACCGGTGGATCCGCCGACGAGACCGAGCGGCTTGTGCCCCGCGAGCTGGATGCGGCGCAGCGTGAGCAGCTGCACGAGGTTGCCGAGGTGCAGGCTCGGTGCGGTCGGGTCGAACCCGCAGTAATACGTGATCGGGTCCCCGCCGAGAAGGGCGCGCAGCGCCTCCTGATCGGTGGACACGTGGACGAGGCCGCGCCAGACCAGCTCGTCCCACACGTTCTCGAACGCGGGGTCGAGCGCCACGGGCGCAGTCGTCAGAGCAGATTTCGACACGCGTTCCAGGCTATCAGCGGCGTGCCGGCGCCCTCGGCCGCGCCGGGGTCAGGAGTTCGCGCTCCACCAGACCAGGAACGCGCCGCCCAGCGCGATCACCCAGCTGACCAGGCTGCCGACGAGGAAGTATTCGGCGCGCGCCCCGGTCTCGCCGTCGCGCGAGATCTCGGGAAAGCGGACGATGCCCTTGGCCGCCAGCATGGCCGCCAGCAGCGAATAGGCGGTGGCGAGGGTGAGCAGCAGCACGATGACGCGTTCCAGCGGGCCGATCAGACGGCCGCCCATGAAGCCTCCGCGCGGCTGCGCGGGACCGATGGCCGACGGAGCATCGGATGCCGGTGGGGCGGTGTCCGTCGGGCGCCAGGCGTGCTCACCTGAGAGAGCGGCACGCACGACGACGTTTCCCGACTCGAGCAGGAACAGCGCGACGCCGACCACCAGCATGGCCAGGTCGAACGAGACGTCGCCGAACGGCGTCTGCAGATCCCATACCGCCGCGAGCAGCCCGGCATCCCCGCGGTCGCCGGCCCAGAGCACGGCACCCGCGCAGACCGTCCCCACCGCGATCGCGGGCCAGAACGCCAGCCGGGACTCGCCGCGGTCGGGCATGCTCCACAGCCATCCGGCGCCGGCGGCGAGAGCGACGATCGCCGGCACGACGGCATCCGAGACGCCGCCGAGCACAAGCAGCGCCACGGCGACGATCAGGTACCCGATCCACCGGCGGGGCGCGAACTGGCGGACCAGATCGGCCGTCCCGATGGCGAAGAGCACCAAGCCTGCAAGGATCACGCTGCGTCTCCGGCCAGTGACGGCAGACCCTGCAGGATCGCGACGGCGCCACTGCGACGGAGTGCCTTCGACACGCTGGGCTGCGTGATGCCCTCGCGCTCGGCGAGTTCCCGCTGCGACACGCCGGTGAGCCTGCCGTACGCCAGGCGCCGCTCGCGTTCGCTCATCTCGCCGACCAGCTCGTCGCGGAGGAGCAGGTAGGCGTTGGCGGCGGCGACGGTGCTTTCCATGACCTCATCCTGCCCGTCTGCCGCGACGATCCAGGTGCGCGCGTTCGGCATGGCGCTGCGTTCGCGTTCGTGTACGGTGTCGATCGCCGCGCGCGCGGCCCACCAGCCGGGCCCGTCGCTGAGGGGGCCACCGGACGACTCGAAGGCCCGGATCGGTCCGACGCCGACGCCGAAGCGGAACTCCAGCCCGTCGGGGAGCGCGAGCTGCAGCATGAGCAGTGAGGTGAGCGCGTCGCCGAGGCCGTCGTAGATCGCCTGCTGCTCGTCGCCTACTGTGGGGGTCAGCGCTTGCACCGCGAGCGGCCGATCGTGTTCCACGCGTGCGGCGGTGTCGTCGAGCAGCCGCTGGGCGGCAGCTCGATCCCGAAGCTTGCGGGAGCCGATCATGTCGGCGATGACAGCGACAACCATGACATAACCATATCAGGAATATCGAGGAGGCATTCCTGCACGGGGAATATGTGGGAGATATGCCTGAAATGAACATCTCCTGGTCCGACGGCCGATGGACCAGACCGCCGGTCTCCGGAGCGGACACCGCCCAATCCGGCAGGCTGAGCGCAACGGCGGCAGCCGGCAGCGACGCCTGGCGCCACACCGCGTACGGGTTCGTGCACGACTCTGCGCACGCGCTGCTCGCGCCCCTCGCCGTCGGCGAGGCCATGGAGGTGTCGTTCCGCGCACCCTGGGAGGGTCAGTTCGACCAGGCCGGGGTGTTCGCGCTGATCGACGCGGAGCACTGGGTGAAAGCCGGCGTCGAGTTCGCCGACGGACGGCTCGGCGCCGGCGCGGTGGTCACCGACGGATCGTCCGACTGGTCGGTCGGCGACGTCGACGCGTGGCGGGATGCCGAGATCACCGTGCGCCTGAGCCGGTGGGCCGACGCGGTGATCGTGCGCGCGCGGGCGGACGCCGGAAGCTGGCGTCTGCTGCGGGTCGCGCCGTTCGACGGGGCGGCGGCGGTGTCGGCCGGACCGTTCCTGGCCGCGCCTTCCCGCGAGGGGCTGACCGTGGAGTTCACCCGCTGGGCACGCGGCCCCGCCGACGAATCCCTGCACTGACGGTCGGTTCAGACCCCAGACGCGCTCACAGTCCCAGCGCGTGCACGGCCGCCTGCGCGCGAGCGACCAGCTCCGCGCGCTGCTCGGCGACCCGCTCCGGCGCCGTTCCGCCCGCACCGGAACGGGAGCCGACCGATCCCTCGATCGAGAGCACCTCGCGCACCTCGGGCAGCAGCTGCTCCGACACCGACTGGAGCAGCGCGTCGTCGGCGTCCTCCAGCCCGATCCCGCGCTCCTCGCACACACGCACCAGCGCACCGGAGATCTCGTGCGCATCGCGGAACGGCACCCGCTGCTTCACGAGCCACTCGGCGACATCCGTCGCGAGCGAGAAGCCCTGCGGCGCGAGCGACGCCATGCGCTCGGTGTCGAACCGCAGGGTCGCAATCATCCCCGCGAACGCCGGCAGCACGACCTCGAGCGTCTGCACGGAGTCGAAGACCGGCTCCTTGTCCTCTTGCAGATCGCGGTTGTACGCCAGCGGCAGCCCCTTGAGCGTCGCGAGCAGCCCCGAGAGGTTGCCGATCAGCCGGCCCGACTTGCCTCGCGCGAGCTCGGCGATGTCGGGGTTCTTCTTCTGAGGCATGATGCTGGACCCGGTCGAGTACGCGTCGTCGAGTGTGACGAAGCCGAACTCGCGCGTGTTCCAGAGGATGATCTCCTCGCTCAGCCGCGAGATGTCCACACCGATCATCGCGGCGATGAACCCGAACTCGGCCACGACGTCACGCGCAGAAGTGCCGTCGAGGGAGTTCTCGGCGGGGCGGTCGAGCCCGAGCTCCCGCGCTACGAGTGCGGGGTCGAGACCGAGGGTGGATCCGGCGAGCGCTCCCCCGCCGTACGGCGAGACGCCGGCACGACGGCGCCAGTCGACCAGGCGCTCAAGCTCCCTCACGAGCGGCCACGCGTGCGCCTGCAGATGGTGAGCGAGCAGCACCGGCTGCGCGTGCTGCAGGTGCGTGCGACCGGGCAGGATCGCACCCGGGTGTGCTTCGGCCTGGGCGACGAGGGCGTCGATCACCCGCAGCAGGTCGCGGGCGATCACGCGGGCGTGGTCGATGAGGTACAGGCGCACGAGCGTGGCGATCTGGTCGTTGCGGCTGCGGCCGGCGCGCAGACGCCCGCCCAGGTCCGCGCCGACCTCGGCGATCAGCGCCTTCTCCAGGGCGCCGTGCACGTCCTCGTCGGCGGGATCGGGCAGCAGCGTGCCGTCGGCGATCCGCGCGGCGAGCGCGTCCAGCCCCTCGTGCATGCGTCGCGCCTCGTCGTGCTCCAGGTAACCAGCCGCCTCGAGTGCGGCCGCGTGCGCGTGGGAACCGGCGATGTCGTACGGGGCGAGCACCCAGTCGAAGTGTGTCGAACGGCTCAGTTCGGCCAGCTCCGGCGACGGTCCGCTCGCGAACCGGGCGCCCCAGAGCGCCCCCTCGTTGGTGCCCTCGTGCTTCGCCTCTGTCATCCGTCCAGCCTATGGGATCGCACGGCGAGCCTTGCGGTGCGATCGAGCAGCCACTCGAGCGGACCGCGCCCCACCAGAAGCGCCCACGCGGTGCACCCGGCGAGGATTCCGAGCGTGAGCGGCCAGAAGGGCTCGAGCGCCCGGAACCCGCCCAGGTCACCGGTGTCCCCGAGCACCGCGAGTGCCACCACGGCCCAGATCACCAGCTGCGCGGTGTATGCCGTCAGCGGCATGGCGCCGGTCGCACGGAGCGGGAGCGACAGCATCCGCAGCATCCGCCAGCGGCAGAGCAGCAGACACGCCGCGATCACGGCGATCGCGAACCCGCCGCTGCCGAACACCTCCAGCAGCCCGGATGAATGCGGCTCCGCCTGCCAGACCGTCGCGAGGTACGCGGAGCCGGAGGCGACCGGGACGGACGCGAGCCCGTAGCCGATCGCGGCGACGCTCGCGCCGCCGAGCAGCATCCGCCACTGTACCGCCCGCCGGGTGATGCCGGCACGTGCCGCGCCGAGCCCGGCGAGCAGGAACGCGATCCACACGGTGAATGGGTAGTGCCAGCCCAGCAGATCGGCGAGCGCCGAGCCGAGCGGTCCCCGCCAGACCGGCATCGCGTCCAGCGCCGGCTGGACGAGCGCCATCACCAGCCCCGCGACGACGGCGGCGCCCAGCAGAGTGCGGGCGCGGAGCCGCAGGAACGGCAGGGCGAGCAGGAACAGGATGCCGTACGCGGGCAGGATCACGTACACCGGGACGCCGGTCAGGATCAGCAGAACGCCGACGAGCCACAGCATCCCGGCCCGCACAGCGATGCGCACGCGGGCGTCGCGCAGCGCGCGGCCAGTCACCGGCGCACGGCCGCCGGTGACCAGACCGAGCGACACGCCGGCCAGGGTGGCGAACAGGATGGACGAGCGTCCGTCGACGATCGACGACCAGGTGGCGGGTTGCGTCCAGACCCATCCCTCGGCCGTGGCGAGCAGGTGCGCGGCGAACATGCCGACCACCGCGAGTCCCCGGGCGAGGTCCACTCCCCCGACGCGTGCGGGGCCGTTCAGCCGCAGCAGACCGGCAGCCAGCCGGCTGATGCCGCCTGCTAGCTCTTTCCGAGGAGCCACACCAGCAGGGCCTTCTGCGCGTGCAGCCGGTTCTCGGCCTCGTCCCACACGACACTCTGCGGTCCGTCGATGACCTCCGAGTCAACCTCGTAGCCGCGATCGGCGGGCAGGCAGTGGATGAAGATCGCGTCCGCGTCGGCGAGCTGCATGGTCTCCTTGGTGACCTTGTAGCCGCCGAGGTCGCGCAGACGGGAGATCTTCTCCTCCTCCTTGCCCATCGACACCCACGTGTCGGTGACGATCACGTCGGCGCCCAGGGCGGCCTCACGGGGATCGGTGAGCAGGGTGATCGAGCCGGCGGTCTGCTCAGCACGGGCTCGGGCTGCGGCGACGACGTCGGCGCGCGGGGCGTACGCGGCAGGCGAGGCGATGCGCACGTGCATGCCGGCCGTGACGCCGGCGAGCACGTACGAGTGCGCCATGTTGCTGCGGCCGTCTCCGAAGAAGGTCAACGTCAACCCCGTCAGCGCGCCCTTGTGCTCGCGGATGGTGAGCAGATCGGCGAGCAGCTGGCAGGGGTGGAAGTCGTCCGAGAGGGCGTTGACGACCGGCACCCGGGTGCCGCGCGCCATCTCCTCGAGCCCGGACTGGGCGTAGGTGCGCCACACGATCGCCGCGACCTGGCGCTCGAGCACCCGGGCCGTGTCGGAGGGTGTCTCCTTGCCGCCGAGCTGGCTGTTCGCGGTGGAGATGATCAGGGGCGAGCCGCCCAGGTCCGCAATGCCGACCGCGAACGAGACGCGGGTGCGGGTGGAGGACTTGTCGAAGATCACCGCGACGGTCTGCGGCCCTTCGAGCGCCTTGCTCGCCCAGCGGTCCTTCTTGAGTTCGAGGGCGAGGTCGAGGATCTCGGTCTGCTCGGCCGGGGTCAGGTCGTCGTCTCGCAGCAGGTGGCGCGTCACTTCGACTCCATTCTGTCGCTCAGTACGGCGCACTTCACGTTCTCCGTCGGTGTGGGGGCGGTCTCGGCGACGGCGGCGAGCGCCGCGCCGAGCAGGGTGAGGAACTCGGTCACTTCATCGTCGCCGATCGTGTACGCCGGGGCGATGCGGATGACGTCGTCGGTGGGAGCGTTGACGATCAGGCCCCGCTCGTGGGCGGCCGCTCGCACGTCGGCGGCGAGGGGTTCGGTGAGCTGGATGCCGATCAGCAGTCCCGCTCCTCGTGTGCCGGCGACCAGCGGCAGTGCGGCGACGGCGTCGCGCAGCTGTGCACCGCGTGCGGTGACGTTCTCGAGCAGACGCTCGTCTTCGATGTGCCCGAGCACCGCATTGGCGACGGCGCTGGCGAGCGGGTTGCCGCCGAAGGTCGAATTGTGGGTTCCCGGATAGAACAGCTCGCTGGCCGCGCCGAACGTGATCAGCGCGCCGAGCGGGAAGCCGGCGCCGATGCTCTTGGCCAGCGTCACCGCATCCGGCACGATGCCCGCGCGCTGGAACGCGAACCATTCGCCGGTGCGGCCCGACCCGGTCTGCACCTCGTCGAGGATGAGCAGCGCGTCGCGCTCGGTGGCGAGCTCGCGAGCGCGGGCGAGGAAGCCGGCGGGTAGCTCCACCACCCCCGCCTCGCCCTGGATCGGCTCGACGATCAGGGCCGACACGGTCTCGTCGAACGCGGCCTCCAGGCTCTCGACGGTGCGCTGGACCGTGCGGATGCCGGGCAGCACCGGCTCGAACGGGTCGCGGTAGGCCGGTTTGGGCGTCAGCGAGAGCGTGCCCATCGTGCGGCCGTGGAAGGCGCCCTCCACGACGAGGATGGTGGATCGCCCGGTCGGCCCGCCGTGCAGGCGGGCGAGCTTGATCGCCATCTCGTTCGCCTCGGCGCCGGAGTTCGCCAGGAACACCCGGCCGTCCTCCCCGGTGCCGGCCAGTCGCTTCAGCCGGGCGGCGAGCTCGAGCTGCCCGGGGCTGGCGAAGTAGTTCGACACGTGCGCGAGCGTCGCGGCCTGACGCGACACGGCGTCGACGAACACGGGGTGGGCGTGACCGAGGCAGTTCACCGCGATTCCGCCGAGGAAGTCCAGGTAGCGGTTGCCGTCGGCATCCCACACCCACGACCCCTCGCCGCGGGTGAGCAGCGCCAGCCGCCCGCCGAGCCCCATCAGGTCGCGGGCCGCGTCATCCTGCCAGCTCATGCCTCCGCCTCCGTCCCGGCCACGACCTGCGTGCCGATGCCCTTGCTGGTGAACAGCTCGACGAGCACCGAGTGCGGCACCCGCCCGTCGATGATGGCCGCCGCGCCCACACCGCCCTGGACGGCGTCGAGGCAGGCGCGCATCTTCGGGATCATGCCCGATTCCAGGTTCGGCAACATCTGCGTGAGCCGGTCGGCGGTGATGTGCGAGACGAGCGAGTCGCGGTTGGGCCAGTCGGCGTACAGGCCGGGCACGTCGGTGAGGATCACCAGCTTGCGCGCGTTGAGGGCGACGGCGAGAGCGGATGCCGCGGCGTCCGCGTTCACGTTGAGCGACTGCCCGGGGTGGTCGAGGTCGGGCGCGATGGAGGAGACCACGGGGATGCGCCCCGCCGACAGGTGGTCGAGCACCGGCGTCGGGTCGACCTGCACGACGTCGCCGACGCGTCCGAGATCGACTTCCTCGCCGTCCACGACGATACCGCGCCGCCGGCCGCCGAACAGCCCGGCGTCCTCGCCGCTGAGGCCCGTCGCGATGGGACCGTGCGAGTTGATCTTGGCGACCAGTTGCGGGTTGACCTGGCCGGTCAGCACCATGCGCACGACGCTGATCGCCTCGGTGTTGGTGACCCGGTAGCCGCCCTTGAACTCGCTGGGGATGGCGAGGCGGTCGAGCATGTTCGAGATCTGTGGGCCACCGCCGTGCACCACGACCGGCTGCACGCCCACGTAGCGCAGGTACGCGATGTCCTGGGCGAAGGCGTCCTGCAGCTCATCGGACACCATGGCGTTGCCGCCGTACTTGACCACGACGATCTGGTCGCGGAACTTCTTGAGCCACGGCAGCGACTCGATGAGCGTGGCTGCCTTGTCGGCGGCCTCCTCCGGCGCGGTGTCCTGCAGATCGGTCATGAGGAGTACGCGCTGTTCTCGTGGACGTAATCGTGCGTCAGGTCGTTGGTCAGCACGGTGGCGCCGGCGTCACCGGTCTTCAGGTCGATGAGCAGGTGCAGGGCACGCGCGGTGAGGTCGACCTCTTCCCGGGGGCGGTCGGGACCGCCCGCGGTGCACACCCGGACCCCGTTCATCGACACGTCCACGTCGTACGGGTCGAACTGGGCGCCGGTGGTGCCGATCGCCGCCAGCACGCGGCCCCAGTTCGGGTCGTTGCCGAACACCGCCGCCTTGAACAGGTTGTTTCGAGCGACGGAGCGACCGACCTCGACCGCCTCGTCCTCGGTCGCGGCGCCGACGACCTCGACCGTGATGTCGTGGCTTGCGCCCTCGGCATCCTGCTGCAGTTTCACGGCCAGTTCCTGGCAGAGCTCGGTGAGGGCGGCGGTGAAGTCGTCGAGGTCGGGACGGATGCCGCTGGCCGCGTTGGCCAGCAGGGTCACCTGGTCGTTCGTCGACATGCAGCCGTCGGAGTCGAGCCGGTCGAAGGTCACGTGCGTGGCGCGGCGCAGGGCGGCATCCGCTTCGATCGCCTCGAGATCGGCATCGGTCGTGATGACGACGAGCATGGTCGCGAGCCCGGGCGCGAGCATGCCAGCGCCCTTCGCCATGCCGCCGATCGTCCAGCCGTCCCGGGAGACCACGGCCGTCTTCGACACGGAGTCGGTGGTCATGATGGCCTCGGCAGCCGTCTGCCCGCCATCGGCGCTGAGTGCGGCGACACCCTGCTCGACGCCCTCGAGCACCTTGGCGCGGAACTCCTCGTCGCCGGTGCCGATGAGCCCCGTGGAGCAGACCAGCACGTCGCCGGCGCTGACCTCGAGCAGCTCGGCGGCGCGCTCCGCGGTGAGGTGGGTGGTCTGGAACCCGAACGCGCCGGTGAAGCAGTTCGCCCCGCCGGAGTTCAGCACGACCGCTTCGACGACGCGGTCGACGATCACCTGCTGCGACCACAGGATCGGGTTCGCCTTGGCCCTGTTCGTGGTGAACACCGCCGCGCCGATCTTGCGCGGGCCGCGGTTGACGACGACGGCGACGTCGGGCTTGCCGGTCGACTTCAGGCCGACCGCGACCCCGGCCGCCTCGAATGCCTGAGGCGCGGTGACGCTCACAGTGCTGCCTCGATCATGGTGCGACTCCGTTGATGGTCAGGGCGCGGTCCTCGGGCAGACCGAGCGCGATGTTCATGGACTGGACGGCGGCGCCCGCGGTGCCCTTGGCCAGGTTGTCGACGGCGGTGACGACGGTCACGCGGTTCGCGGGGCGGTCCACGGCGAGCCCGATCAGGGCGGTGTTCGCCCCGAGCACGTCCGCCGTGCGGGGGAAGCGTCCTTCGGGCAGCAGCTGCACGAACGTCTCCTCGCCGTAGGCGCTCTGCCAGGCGGCCCGGATGTCGGCATCGCTCGCCCCGGGTGCGATGGGGGCGCTGGAGGTGGCGAGGATGCCGCGGGCCATCGGCACGATGACGGGCGTGAAGGAGATCCGGATGTCGGGCACGGCGCTCGTCGACGCGCCGGCGGCAGTTTCGAGGGCCTGCCGGATCTCGGGGATGTGCCGGTGGGTACCGCCGACGGCGTACGGGTTCGCGGTGCCGATGATCTCGCTGCCGAGCAGGTGGGGCTTCAGGCTCTTCCCCGCACCGGAAGGGCCGACCGCCAGCACGGTGACGATGTCGGACGGGTCGATGACTCCGCCGGCGACCCCGGGCGCAAGGCTGAGACTCACGGTGGAGGCGTTGCAGCCGGGCGCGGCGATGCGGCGGGCGCCGCGGAGGTGCTCACGCTGCTTGATCCCGCCGATGAGCAGTTCGGGCACGCCGTACGCCCACGGCTCGTGGAAGGCGCCGCCGTAGAAGGAGTCCCAGGCGTCCTGGGAGGTCAGCCGGTGGTCCGCGCCGGCGTCGATCACCAGCGGAACATCGCCGAGAGCGTCGGTGTACTGCCCCGACTGGCCGTGCGGCAGCGCGAGGAAGACGATGTCGTGGCCGGCGAGGATCTCGGGCGTGGTGTCCTGCAGCGTGAGGTGCGCCAGCGAACGCAGGTGCGGCTGGTGGTCGATGAGCGGCTGGCCGGCGTTCGAGTGCGCGGTGACGGTGCGGATCTCGACATCGGGATGCGCGGCCAGGAGACGCAGGATCTCGCCTCCCGCATAGCCGGATGCGCCGGAGACGGCGACGGTATACGTCATGGTTCCACCTTAACGGTCGAGGTTCGCCCGTTACGTCCGGGAGGGCAGCCCCCGCCAGCGCAAGAGGGTTGCTCACTACTACTGCGTGACACATTACTTGCCTATAGTGGTGTCATGTCCGATGTCATCGCCGCCCTCCGCCTCGTCGACGCCCGCCTCCTCGCCGAACGGGTGAGCATGCCTGAAGCGATCACTGCACTACAGACGGTGCTGCGGGACGGATTCGATCCTGAGGACGACCTCCCGCGCACGATCGCGGACGTGCCGGGCGGGCAACTGCTGCTGATGCCTGCGGCCGCCGACGGAGCGGTCGGTCAGAAGTTCGCCAGCGTGGCTCCGGGCAACCCGGCACGCGGCCTCGAACGGATCCAGGCGGTGTACATCCTGATGGATGGCCAGACCCTCACACCCACCGCCCTGCTCGATGGCACGGCGCTGACCAGCCTGCGCACGCCCGCGGTGTCCGCGGCGTGCGCCGACGTGCTCGCCGGGCCCGAGGCGGGGGATCTCGTCGTCTTCGGCACAGGCCCGCAGGCGATTCGTCACGTCGAGGCGTTCGCGGCGATCCGCGCGCTGCGCTCCGTTCGCATCGTGGGTCGGGATGCCGACCGCGCGGCATCCGCTGCCGAGGCTTCGCGTACCTACGCGCCCGAAGCCGACATCCGCGCCGGCACCGCGGACGACCTCCGCTCCGCCGACCTCGTCGTGTGCGCGACGACGGCCGCCGATCCTCTGTTCCCCTCCGAAGCCGCCCGTGACGATGCCACGATCGTGGCGATCGGCTCGCACGAGCCTGATCGCACGGAACTCGATCCGGCGCTGCTGGGCCGATCGCAGGTGATCGTGGAAAGCCGGCGCGTCGCGGCGTCCGAGGCCGGCGATGTGATCGGTGCGGTGCGGGCCGGGACGCTGCGGCCCGAAGACCTCGTCACCATGCACGATCTGTTCACCGGTGCGATCGCTCCGGCGAACGATCGGCCGCGCATCATCAAGACCTGCGGCATGGGCTGGCAGGACCTCGTCGTCGCCCGCCTCGCCGTGTGACGACACCCGGCAAACCGTCTTTCAGACACCGTCCCATTCAGAGAGGACCCCCATGCACTGGCGCTTCGAGGACTGGCACACCGCCGGGGAGCCGTTCCGCATCGTCGAGGAAGTCCCCACCCACGGCGGCACCGTTGCGGAGCGACGCGTCGAGGCGATAACCGGCGAAGCGGATGCGGTCCGCCGGTTCCTCTGCCTGGAACCTCGTGGCCACGACGACATGTACGGCGGCTTCATCACTCCGCCGGACGACTCGGAAGCCGACTTCGGGGTGCTGTTCTGGCACAAGGACGGCTTCTCCACTGCGTGCGGACATGGCACGATCGCCCTCGGAGCCTGGGCGGTGCGCACCGGGCGGGTCGCCGCGGCCGAGGACGGAGAGACGGCCGTGACCATCGACGTGCCCAGCGGCAGGGTACAGGCCCTCGTCCGCCGCACGGCAGGGCGCATCGATGAGATCGTGTTCCGCAACGTCGAGTCCCGGGTGCTCGAGCGCGGCATCCGGCTGAGCACCTCCCGGGGCGCGGTCGAGGTGGATCTCGTGTTCGGTGGGGCGGTCTACGCCACCCTCCCGGCGGCATCGGTCGGACTCGAGGTGACCCCGACGCACACCACCGACCTCATCGCCATCGGCCGCGAGATCAAGTGGGCGCTGAACGAGCATCCCGCCGCCCAGCTGGCCGACGACCGGCTGTCCGGCGTCTATGGGACCATCCTCTTCGACGACCTCGGTCGCAACGACAGCGGCCCGTGGCAGCGCAACGTGACGGTTTTCGCAGATGGCGAGGTCGACCGCAGTCCGTGCGGATCCGGCACAGCGTCGCGCGTCGCCCTGCTTGCTGCGACCGGCGAGCTTGCCGACGGCGAGACCCTGACGCACGACTCGATCATCGGCACCCGCTTCCTGGCCCGGATCGCCCAGCGCACCGCGGACGGGGTGATCCCCGAGGTCAGCGGGATGGCGTTCCGGGTGGGCACGTCCTCGGTCGAGTTGGACGAGGGCGACCCACTCCCCGACGGCTTCAGCCTGCGCTGAGCGGCTCCGGGTGCCCGCCCCGTGCCGTGTGGCCGGGACGGGCACGCAGGCTCAGCGAGCGAACGAGCCCCACGAAGTGGAGAGGCCGGGCTCGCTGCGCCGCTGGGGCACGTTCCACGGGTTGTCGTCGCGCAGCGGAGCGGGCAGCAGCTCCTGCGGAGCGCCCTGGTAGGCGACGCCGCGCAGGAACCGGGTGATCGCGGCGGTGCCGACGCTCGTCGCGTCGCTCGTCGTGGCCGGGTACGGACCGCCGTGCTGCATCGCGGGAGTCACCGAGACCCCGGTGGGCCAGCCGCCGAACAGCACGCGCCCGCTGGTCTCCGCGAGCGTGTCGACCAGTTCGCCGAGCGAACCGTCCGCGAGCTCCTCCGGCCGTGCGTGCACGGTCGAGGTGAGGTTCCCCGGGAACAGTTCGGCATGCAGGGCGGGCAGTGCCGCCCTGTCGCGGTAGCGCACGACGACCGACAGCGGGCCGAACGACTCCTCCAGCAGCGCCTCGCGGTGCGCGAGCAGCGTGTCGACGTCGACGGTCACGACCGTCGGCGTCGCGTACGTCTGCCCGGCGTCGTCCGTGCGGATCTCACCCGCGGACAGCACCGTGACTCCCTCGGCGCCGAGGACGTCCTCCCGCCGCTGGGTGAAGCTGCGCCCGATACCGGGGTTCAGCAGGCGGTGCTCGGCGACCGCGGCTGCCGAGGAGGTGATCGAGCTGAGATCGGCGTCCTCGGGAACGAAGAGGAAGCCGGGTTTGGTGCACAACTGCCCTGCCGAACCCGACACCGATGTCACGAAGCCGTCCAGCAGGGCGGCATCCGCGTAGGTCGCGTAGACCGGGTTGACGCTGCCGAGTTCGCCGTAGAACGGGATCGGGACAGCGCGGGATGCCGCGATGTCGGCGAGCATCCGGCCGACGTGCGTCGAGCCGGTGAACGCGCCGGCGCGAATGCGCTCGTCCTTCAGCAGCGCGACACCGTTCTGCTGACCGGAGATCAGCTGGAAGACGCCGTCCGGCATCCCCGCTTCGCGCAGGGCGCGAGCGACGATCTCGGCGGTGCGACGCGAGAGGTCAGGATGACCCGAGTGCGCCTTCACGACCACCGGACACCCGGCGGCGAGCGCGGCGGCGGAGTCGCCACCGGCCACCGAGAACGCGAACGGGAAGTTCGACGCGGCGAAGTTCAGCACCGGTCCGACCGGCTCGAGCATGCGGCGCACGTCGGGCCGCGGCCCGATGACGTACTCGGGGTCGGCGAGGTCGATCCGCACGTCGAGGTACGAGCCGTCGACGATGGTGTCGGCGAACAGGCGCAGCTGCCAGGCAGTACGGCGCAGTTCACCGTTCAGCCGCGCCTCGGCCAGGCCCGTCTCGCGCATGGCGATCGCCACGAGCTCGGGCCCTGACGCCTCGAGGGCGTCCGCGACGGCCACGAGGGCCGCACCGCGCTCGGTGGGGCTGGTGCGGGCGAAAGTCCGCGCAGAGGTCGCCGCCGCACGAGCGATCTCGTCGATGGTGGTGTCGGTGTCGGTCACGATTCTCCTTAGAAGACGAAGCCCTCGGGGAACGGGTCGTTCTCGTCGAGCATGTACTGCCCGAGTCCTGTCACCCAGGCGCGCCCGGTGATGGTCGGGATGACGGCGGGACGGTCGCCCACGGTCGTCTCCCCGACCAACCGGCCGATGAACTCGGTGCCGATGAACGACTCGTTGGCGAAGGGGGTGTCCAGGGCGAGCTCGCCGCGGGCGTGCAGCTCGGCCATCCTGGCACTGGTGCCGGTGCCACAGGGCGACCGGTCGAACCAACCGGGGTGGATGGCCATGGCATGGCGGGAGCGGACGGCATCCGAACCGGGCGCGATGAACTCGACGTGATGCACGTGGTTGGCACCCTCGAGCACAGGGTGGACGGGCGGGGCCTGCGTGTTGATGGCGTCCATGATGCGAAGGCCGGCAGCGATGATGTCGTCCTGGCGTGCGCGGTCGAACGGCAACCCCACCTGGTCGAGGTCGACCAGGGCGTAGTAGTTGCCGCCGAAGGCGACGGAGTAGGTGATCTCGCCGATGCCGGGCACGTCGATCCGCTCGTCGAGGCGGTCGACGAAGCTCGGCACGTTCTCGATCGTCACGTCGACCGCCCGGCCGTCCTCCACGCGCACCCGCGCGATGACGAGACCGGCCGGCACATCGAGACGGATCTCGGTGACCGGTTCAGTGACCTCGACCATGCCCGTCTCCACCAGCACGGTGGCGACGCCGATGGTGCCGTGGCCGCACATCGGCAGGAAACCGGACGCCTCGATGAAGACGACGCCCCAGTCGGCGTCATCCCGCGCCGGCGGCTGCAGCAGCGCCCCGGACATCGAAGCGTGCCCTCGGGGTTCGTTCATGAGGAACCCGCGCAGGCCGTCGAGGTGCTCCATGGCGTAGAGGCGACGGTCGTTCATCGTGTCGCCCGGGATGCGGCCGACGCCGCCGGTCACGACGCGCGTCGGCATCCCCTCGGTGTGGGAGTCGACGGCTTGAATGGTGCGGCGAGCGCGCATCAGCTTCCTCCGGTAAGGGCGGGGGCTCGACGGGGATGCCGGCACGCGGCACCCCCGTCGACCAGTGTCACATGCGTCACGCCACCGCGGCGGTACGCGCGGCGAGAGCGGCGAGGGCGCGCTCGGTGTCGGCGGTCACCTGAGCACGCTGCTCCTCGCTGAGCGGGCCGCGCGGCGGCCGGGTCGGGCCGCCGTACGAGTTGCCGCAGATGTCCATGGACAGCTTGATCGCCTGGACGAACTCGGTGCGCGAGTCCCAGCGGAACACGGCGACGAGCTGCTCGTACAGTGCCTTCGCCTCGTGCCAGTCGCCGTTCGCGAGCAGGTTGTACAGCTCGACCGCCTCGCGCGGGAACGCGTTCGGGTAGCCGGCGAACCAGCCCACGGCGCCGTTGACCATGAGCTCGAAGAGCACGTCGTCGGCACCGGCGATGATGTCGATGTCGCACAGCTCCTTGATCTCGTACACGCGGCGGACGTCGCCGGAGAACTCCTTGATCGCGACGACCTCGGGGATCTCGGCGAGCTTCGCGACGAGCGACGGCACGAGGTCGACCTTCGTGTCGAACGGGTTGTTGTAGGCCATGATCGGCAGGCCGACCTTGGCGACCTCCTCGTAGTGCGCGATGACCTCGCGCTCGTTGGCGCGGTAGATGGTCGGCGGCAGCAGCAGCACGCCGTCGGCGCCGTCCTCACGGGCGATCTCGGCCCAGTGGCGCGCCTGGTGGCTTCCGACGCCGTGCACGCCGGCGATCACGATGCCGCGGCCGTCGACGGCCTCGACGGCGACCTGGATCACCTTGCGGCGCTCCTCGTCGGTGAGCGACGAGTACTCGCCGAGCGAGCCGTTGGGGCCGACGCCGCGGCATCCGTTTGCCATCAGGAAGTCGACGTGCTCGCCGAACTTGTCGTAGTCGACGGCGAGGCCGGCCGGTGCGGACGCGTCTTCCTTGAACGCGAGGGTGGTGGCCACGACGACGCCGCCGAGGTCCATGTTCTGCTCAGTCATCTCTTCTCCTGGGTTGTGTGAGCGGATGCCGCGATCTCGGGGACGAGGGCGGCGGGGCTGCAGTGCGCGGCGAGTTCACCGATGCGCACCGAAGACAGGACGGGTCGGCGGTCGACGCCGAACGGGGTGCCGAGGATCTCCTCGACGCTGCGGCCGCACGTGCGGCCCTGGCAGGCGCCAAGCCCGGCGCGTGTGGCGAGTCGCATGCTCCGCGAGGGCGCGGCCGCGTACTCGTCGATCGTCGCCTTGCGCACGGACTCGCAGCGGCAGACGATCGTGTCGTCGTCGAGCCACGCGGTCCAGCCGGGGCGGATGCCGTGCACGCCGAGCCGTGCGGCGAAGGCGCGCATCCGGCGGCGGGCGGCGAGGGGCGAACGGTAGCGGATGTCGGCCCCCGGCACCCCCGCGGCCGCCAGCCCCGCGATCCCGCCCTCGGCGAGCGCGGCGTCGGCGCCGCCGATGCCGGTGATCTCCCCTGCCGCGTGCACGCCCTCGACGGTGGTGCGCTGCTGGGAGTCGACGCGCACGAACCGGTCGGCGGTGATCTCGCAGCCGAACTGGATGGCCGCCTCCAGCCGCGGCGTGAAGCCATGACCGAGCGCGACGGCGTCGCATTGCACGGTGCGGCCGGTGCCCGGGATCGGGCGCCAGTCGGCGTCGACGCGCTGCACGGTGACGGCCTCCACACCATCCGACCCGTGGATGCGGGTGACCGCGCTGCCGAACCGGTACGGGGTGCGGTGCCGGGCGAGGGATGCCAGATACGAGCCGAGCTCGCCGGCCTTGCCCGCGGCGGCGGTCAACTGCCAGGGCCGGGCGCCCCATCCCCGCAGGGTCGCGGGGACGGATGCCGCCTCGACCACCTCGGCGACCTCGCCGCCGAGCAGGGAGACGCTCTGTGCCACGGGGAGCAGGAAGGGTCCGGCGCCGGCGACGACGGTGCGAGTGCCGAGCGGCAGCCCGTCGCGTTTGGCGAGCGCCTGGGCGGCGCCCGCGGAGGTCACTCCGGGGAGGGTCCAGCCCGGTATCGGCAGGACGCGGTCGTGCGCTCCGGTGGCGAGCACGACGGCATCCGCGTGCAGTGTCTCGCCCCGTCGATCGGACGCGTCGGCGGGGCCGATCAGGGCGTGCACACGCAGCGGCGAACCAGGCTCGACGCGCCAGACGCTCGCGGACGACAGCATCCGCACCCCGGCCAGCGCCTCCTGCAGCGCGGCGAACCGGCCCAGCTGGTGCTGCAGGCGCGGATCGGTGAATCCGGGGTGGTGGCGCCAGAACTGTCCACCGACGCGCTCGCCCTCGTCGATGAGGACGACGTCGGCTCCGGCCTCGGCGGCGGATGCCGCGGCGGCGAGGCCTGCCGGCCCTGCACCGATCACGACGACGCGGCGGGTCGTGGCGGTCATGGGCGCACCTCCCGCTCGAGCACGTCGCCGTCGCACGCGGTGCGCTGGCAGGCACGGACGCCTTCGACGCCGTTCACGGTGAGCACGCAGTCCTGGCAGATGCCGATGCCGCAGAAGATCCCTCGCTCAGACCCATCGGCATCGCGCCAGGTGCGGCGGCCGTTGGCGAGCAGGATGCCGGCGATGGTCTGACCGTCGCGGCCGGTGAGCTCTGCGCCGTCGAAGTGGATGCTGACGCTCATGCTGCCACCCCCTGCAGGCTGCTGCGCGACGGGAGGAACGGCGTGGGGTCGAGCGGAGCAGGTGCGCCGAGTACGGCGTGCGCGATGAGCGCACCCGTGGTCGGGGCCAGTCCGATGCCCGCCCCCTCGTGACCGGCCGCATGGAACAGGCCGGCGATGCGGGCGTCCGCTCCGATCGCGGGCAAGTGATCGGGCGCGTACGGGCGGAAGCCGAAGTACGTGCGCAGCAGCATGGTGTCTCGCAGGAACGGGAACAGGCGGGTGGCCTTCGCGGCGATCTCGGCGAGCGGAGCGAGCAGCCCGTCCTCCGAGAACCCGACGCGTTCGCGGCTCGACCCGATCAGCACGGTGCCCGCCGGGGTGGACTCCACCACGGTCGACGTCTGCAGCGCCGCATCGCCGGAGCCGACTGCTCCGACGTAGTCGGCGTCGTACACCTTGTGGAAGACGCGCTGCGGCATGGCTGTCGTGACCAGGATCGTGCCGCGACGCGGACGGATGTCGAGTCCGGCACCGAACAGCGCGGCGGCCTCTCCCGCCCAGGGACCTGCGCAGTTCACCACGGCATCCGCCTCGATCCGGCCCTCTGGGGTCTCGACCCCCCGAACCCGGTCAGCCTCGACGACACCCTCGACGACCTCGGTGATGCGCAGATGCGCGCCGAGGTGGCGGGCACGGGCGAGCATGGCCTGGGTTGCCAGGCTGGGCTGCACCTGCGCGTCGTCCGGGTAGTGCACGCCCAGGGCGACGTCGGCGGCGAGGTGCGGTTCGGCGGCGCGCAACGCCTGCTCGTCGAGCACGTCGGCACGAATGCCGATCTCACGCTGAGAGGCGGCGAAGCGCTCGAGCGCCGCGGTGCCACCCTCGAAGGCGACCACCACCCCGCCCTTTGCCTCGAACTCGGTCGCGGGCTGCCCCGGCACGCGGTCAGCGTCAAGCCGCTCGGCGAGGACGCGCCATGCCCGGTTGGCCTCGACCGCCATCAGCGCCTCGGCGCCCGGCTCCTTGTCGGAGACGAGGATGTTGCCCTCGCAGCGGCTGGAGGTCTCGCCGGCGACCCCGACGCGATCGAGCACGATCACCTCGGCGCCCGCTTCGGTGAGGGAGAGCGCACAGGCGGCGCCGACCGCGCCTGCGCCGATCACGATGACCCGCATGACCACCCCTCTCCATGAGTACAGTGTGACATATTACTCTAATGGGCGTACAGGCGCTCGAGCAAACAGCCGAGATCAAGACGTGACCTTCGGCCGCGTCAGTCCTCGTCGCGTCCGCTCCACACGCCGCCCACATGGCGGATGTGCCGGCGCATCAGAGCCTCCGCCCCTGCCCCATCTCCCGCGACCAGGAGGTCCACGAGTTCGCCGTGTTCCAGAGACGTCGCCATCAGGGCATCCGTCTCTGCGAGATGCACCAGACCGACCAGGCGCGTCTGCTGCCGGAGCTCGCGAACGACCTCGACGAGCTTGCGGTTTCCGGTGATCTCGAGCGTCCGCAGATGGAATGCGGTGTCGGCCGCGAGATACTCGGCGAACCGGCCGTCGCGGCCCGCCTCGACGATCTGGTCAGCGAGGACTCGCAGCTCGGCCGCCGTCTCATCGTCGAGCATCCCCGCGACCTGCCGCATCGGCGGTGCCTCCAGCAGGGCACGAACCTCGCGCAGTTCGCTCAGTTCCTCGTCCGATACCTCGGTCACCTCGAATCCCCGATTGCGCATCGGTCGGAGGAAGCCGCGGCGCGCGAGGTTCAGCATCGCTTCACGAACCGGGGTCGCGCTCACGCCGAAATCTCCGGCGAGCGTCGGCACAGTGAGTACCGCTCCGGGCGAGATCTCGCCGGAGACGATCCGCGACGCGAGCTGGTTCTCGATCTGCTCGCGCAGGCTCTCGGCGGACGCCAGCCGGAAGCCGGTCACCGCTTCTCCCCGTGTGTCATGTGGCACATGTTACCCGTGAACCGCGACGGGGCCTGAACCGCGACGGGGCCTTCCCCACGATTCGTTCAGCCGACGGCGTCCGGCACCTGCCTGGTGAACGGGTTCGGGGCAGCGGTCGCGTTCTCCACCACGAAGGTGGCGCGTTCTGGAAGGTAGCG
>JAPSIX010000114.1 GCA_031178475.1 Microbacterium sp.
TCGGCCGGATTCGCGATCCGCCGCTGGCTGCGCACCTGATCGCCACACCGCGACCCGCCGGCCGCGTGTAAGCTGATGGGCTGCCGTGCGTGCGCGCGGCCAGGACCAGGAGAACATCATGCCCAGGGAACGCGGGGAGAAGGTCGTCGCGACCAACCGTCGCGCTCGTCACGACTACAACCTCGAGAAGTCGTACGAGGCCGGCCTCGTGCTGACCGGCACCGAGGTGAAGTCGTTGCGCCAGGGGCGCGCCAACCTCACCGACGGCTATGCGTACATCAAGGGCGGCGAGGCGTATCTCGACGCGGTGCACATCCCGGAGTACTCCCAGGGACACTGGACCAACCACTCCGCGAAGCGGGTGCGCAAGCTGCTGCTGCACCGCGAGGAGATCCTGAAGCTCGAGCACGCCGTCTCCGCGGGCGGGTACACCCTGGTGCCGTTGCGACTGTACTTCTCGGACGGCCGGGCCAAGGTGGAGATCGCTCTCGCGAAGGGCAAGCGCGAGTTCGACAAGCGCCAGGCGCTGCGCGAACGGCAGGACACGCGTGAGGCCGAACGGGCGATGCGATTGCGCAACCGCCTGGGCGAGTAGGCCCGCCGGTCAGAGCTCGGGCTCGAACCCGAACACCCGGCCGAGGAAGCGCAGCTCGGTCTCCAGCGACGTGATCATCGTCTCGGCGCGGCGGAAGCCGTGCCCCTCGCCCGGGAACAGCACGTACTCGTGCGGCACTCCCCGTGCGGCAAGGGCGTCGCGGATCGCCTCCGACTGCGACGGCGGCACCACCCGGTCATCCTCGCCCTGCTCCAGCAGCACGGGCACGTCGATCCGGTCGGCGTGCGAGAGCGGCGAGCGCTCACGGTAGATCTCGTCCGCCTCGGGCAGCGGACCCACCAGGCCGTCGAGGTAGTGCTTCTCGAAGTCGTGGGTCTCGGCGGCCAGCATCCGCAGATCGGCGACGCCGTAGCGAGAGATCCCCGCCGCGAAGGCTCCACCGCGTACCAGCGCGCACAATACGGTCCATCCGCCGGCTGATCCGCCGCGGATCGCGATCCGCCGCGGATCGGCCACGCCCGATTCCGCGAGGCCCCGCGCGGCGGCGATCACGTCGTCGACGTCAACGACGCCCCACTGTCCGTTCAGGCGCTCACGGTAGGCGCGGCCGTACCCCGTGGATCCGCCGTAGTTCACATCGAGCACGCCGATGCCGCGGCTGGTCCAGTAGGCGTAGGCGGTGGATGCGGCGCCCGCTACGTGCGCGGTGGGCCCGCCGTGCACCATGACGATGTACGGTGGCAGCTCGCCGGCAGGGGCGGACGCGTCGGGATTGGCGGGCCGGTAGTCGAAGGCGTGCACGGTTCCGTGCGGACCGTCGAACGAGACCGCCCGGGCGCGGGGGATCCATGCAGGGTCGGCGTCGTCGCCGCCGACGACGGTGGTGACCGTGCTGGCATCCACGTCCACGCACCACAGGCCCTGGCCGACGCGCGAGCCGGAACCCGAGATGAGGGCGCGCGAGCCGCGTACGTCGTCGACGCTCGCACCCGCTGTGACCGGCAGGGCCAGCAGGTCGACCCGCGCGCTCTCGCCGTGGGGGTCGATGAGCACGATCTCGTCCGACCCGTTCGTGCGCACCGAGACGATCCGGCCGTCGTCCAGCGGGCGGTACCAGCGGTTGCCGAGCACCCACAGCCCGCCGCCGGTGTCGGCATCCGCCGCCGCGACCGCGTCCTTTCGCAGGACGTCCAGCCCGTCCAGATGCAGACGGTGGATGTTCCAGCGCCCGTCCTCGTCGTCGAGGTGGAGCAGTTCGTCCGCCGACACCCACTCGGGCTGCAGCGCCGCTCGCGTGCGGATCGTCTCGGCGAACCCGTCACCGCCGATGCGCGCCATGCGCAGCAGGGCCTGCTCCCACGGCATCCGCCGGCCGCTCCACTCCACGAACGCGATCCGCGTCTGGTCCGGCGACAGCGCCGGATGGGCGAAGAACGCCGAACCCGACACGTGCACCTGCACCGCGGACTCGTCGTCGGCGGCAGAGCCGTCCACGGGGATCTCCACGATCGCGCGCAGGTGCGGGTCGGGTCTGAGGTCCTCCCGCACGGCGAAGAGGCGGCCGTGCTGCAGGGTCAGGCCGCCGTGCTGCGGCCCCGGCGCGGTGAGCGCGACGGGCTCTGCGCCGATCGGCATCCGGTACACCCGCTGGTCGGCAGCCCCGACGAAGTACAGCGTGCCGTCGTCGGATGCCGTCCACGCGCCGCCGCCGTACTCGTGCACCCGGGAGCGCGCGCTCCACGGCGCAGGCAGCATCTCCTGGTCCGACGAACTGCGCACGGTGACGCGCCCGCCCTGCGAGGGGACCGACTCGCCCCACCAGATCTCATCGCCGACGAACCGGGCGCCCTCGATTCGGGCGGGGGCGCGTGTGATGTGCGCGGCGCTGAACGGCGAGGGCCACGATCCGTACGGCTGGGTCATCTTTCGAGCCTATCCAGAGGGCGCCGACACACGGCGTCACACAGTGTGCACGGCCGTCGGCTGCTGCTTTAGCGTGCTGGAGATGCCCGTCCGACCCACCGAGGAGAACACCGTGAAGCGCGTGCCGTTCTCCTTCGAGCTGTATCCGCCTCGCACGCCGGCGAACACCGAGGCGCTGCACGAAACGATCCGTCGGCTTGCCGCGGTGGGGCCCGAGTTCCTGTCGGTCACCTACGGCGCGGGCGGATCCACCGGCGGGCGCTCGCTCGAGGTGCTGCGGTTCATCCGTCTGCACACCACCGTCGAACCGCTCGCGCATCTCACCTGCGTGGGCAACACGTACGCGGGAGCCACCCGGCTCATCCGCGAGTTCCTGGACGCCGGCATCCTGAGCTTTCTCGCGCTGCGCGGCGACCCGCCGGTCGGGCACGTCGAGGGCGAGCCGTTCCTCGGCGACCTCGAGAGCTCGGCCCAGCTCGTGCAGCTCATCGATCGGGTGCAGGCGGAGCGGGCACCCTACGAGGAGTCGCCCGTCCCCGGCCACCCTGATGCGGTGACCCTGGCGCCGCGGCGCAAGGTGAACATCGCCGTCGCGGCCTTCCCGAACGGTCACCCGCGCTCCGCGTACAGCAGCCAGCACGTCGAGGCGCTGCTGGCCAAGCAGGCGGCCGGCGCGACGTTCGCCATCACGCAGCTGTTCTTCCACGCCGACCACTACCTGGCCTTCGTCGAGCGCGCCCGCCGCGCCGGAGTCACGATCCCGATCCTTCCCGGCATCATGCCGATCACCTCGCCCGGCCGCCTTCGCCGAGTACTCGAGCTCACCGGTGAAGAGCTTCCCGGCGAGCTGGCCGTCGCCCTCGAGGTCGAGCCGACCGCCGAGGGGCGCCGGCAGATCGGCATCCGCTGGGCCGCGCAGCTGGCGCGCGACGTCGTCGACGGCGGCGCCCCCGGAGTGCACCTGTACGCGTTCAATCAGCACGACACCGTGCTCGACGTCCTCGCCGACGCCGGGATCATCCCGGCGCTTCAGCTCTCGTCCGCATCGAAAGGAACACCATGACCGCTTTCCCCGCAGGGACCATCCTCGGCTACCCCCGCATCGGGCGACGCCGTGAGCTGAAGAAGGCCGTCGAGTCGTTCTGGGCCGGCCGCATCGACGAGAGCGCGCTGCAGACCGCAGCGGCGGAGCTGCGCGCCGCGAACCGCGAGCGTCTCGCGGAGCTCGGGCTCGGCCGCGATGATTCGTCGATTCCCGAGTCGTTCTCGTTCTACGACCAGGTGCTCGACGCTGCGGTGACCATCGGGGCGATCCCGGCCCGGTTCGAGGACCTCCGCGACGCCGACGGCAGCATCGGGCTGCCCGCGTACTTCACCATCGCCCGCGGCGAAGGCGACCGGGCTCCGCTGGAGATGACGAAGTGGTTCGACTCGAACTACCACTACCTGGTGCCCGAGATCGGGCCCGAGACGGTGTTCTCGCTGTCGAGCGAGCGTCTCGTGCGGGAGGTCGCCGAAGCGGCGGATGCCGGGTTCCGCACCCGGCCGGTGATCGTCGGACCGGTCACCCTGCTCGCGCTCGCCAAGGCCTCGGACGACGCTCCTGAAGGCTACTCGCCGCTGTCGCGCCTCGACGAAGTGCTGGCCGTCTACGCCGAGCTGCTGACGAAGCTGAAGGCCGCTGGCGCGGAGTGGGTGCAGCTGGATGAGCCGGCGCTGGTCAGCGAATCCCTCCCTGTCGCGCCGCAGGCGCTGTCGGATGCCGCACAGCGCGCCCTCGCGGTGCTGGGCGGCTCCGCCGACCGCCCCTCGCTGTTCGTAGCCGCGCCGTATGCCGCGCTCGACGCGGCCTTCCCGGTGCTCGCCGCCGCTCCCGTCGAGGCGATCGGCGTCGACCTGGTGCGCGGCGACGTGCCGGCGGCCGGCCCCGACCTCGCCGGCAAGACGCTCGTCGGCGGTGTGATCGACGGCCACAACATCTGGCGTGGCGACCTCGACGCCGCGCTGGCGAAGCTCGAGGCGCTGCGTGCGCTCGGAGCGGATGCCGTCACGGCCTCCACCTCGACCTCTCTGCTGCACGTGCCGCACGACGTGCAGGACGAATCGGGGCTGGACGCGCGTCTGGTGTCGTGGCTGGCGTTCGCCGACCAGAAGGTCGGCCAGGTCGTCACGCTCGCGCGCGGGCTGGGCGAGGGCCGCGATGCGATCGCCGCGGAGCTCGAGGCGGCTTCGGCTGCGCTGGCAGACCGCCGCGACGCACCGGGCGTGCGCGACGGGGCCGTGCGCTCCCGGGAGCTCGCCGAGGCCGACTTCTCTCGCGTGTCGTACGAGGAGCGCGAGAGCGCACAGCAGGCGCTGGATCTGCCGGCCCTTCCGCTGACCACGATCGGATCGTTCCCGCAGACCGGCGACATCCGCCGGGCGCGCGCCCGGTTCACCCGTGGCGAGCTGCCCGCGGACGACTACGAGGCGTTCCTCAAGTCCGAGATCGCCCGCGTCGTCTCGCTGCAGGAGGACCTGGGCCTCGACGTGCTCGTGCACGGCGAGCCCGAGCGCAACGACATGGTGCAGTACTTCGCCGAGCACCTCGACGGCTTCGCTGTCACCGAGAACGGCTGGGTGCAGTCGTACGGGTCGCGTGCCACCCGCCCGTCGATCCTGTGGGGCGACGTGTCCCGTCCCGCCCCGATCACCGTGGACTGGGCCGCGTACGCGCAGTCGCTGAGCGTCAAGCCGGTCAAGGGCATGCTCACCGGGCCGGTGACGATCCTCGCCTGGTCTTTCGTGCGCGACGACCAGCCGCTCGCCGTGACCGCGAACCAGGTCGCTCTCGCCCTGCGCGACGAGATCGCCGACCTCGAGGATGCCGGGATCTCGATCATCCAGGTCGACGAGCCGGCGCTGCGTGAACTGCTCCCGTTGAAGCAGGCGGATCAGCCGGCGTACCTGGACTGGTCGGTGAACTCGTTCCGCCTCGCCACCGCCGGCGCCGCTCCGGCGACACAGGTGCACACGCACCTGTGTTACTCCGAGTTCGGCGTCGTCATCGACGCGATCCGGGCGCTGGATGCCGACGTGACCTCGATCGAGGCGGCCCGCAGCCGCATGGAGGTCGTCGCCGACATCGCCGAGGCCGGCTTCGACCACGGCATCGGACCGGGCGTGTACGACATCCACTCGCCGCGTGTGCCCGCCGTCGACGAGATCGAGGCGCTGCTGCGCCGCGCCGTCGACGAGCTGCCGCTGCGGCAGCTGTGGGTGAACCCGGACTGCGGCCTGAAGACGCGCGGCTACGACGAGACGATCGCCTCGCTGCGCAACATCGTCGAGGCCACCCGTCGCGTCCGCGAAGACGTGGTCGTCACCGCCTGATCGCGACCAGAACGCCCCGCCCGGATGCTGAAGCTCCGGGCGGGGCGTTCTTCGTCGGT
>JAPSIX010000115.1 GCA_031178475.1 Microbacterium sp.
CGGGATGGACATCGGCACCGCCAAGCTATCCGAAGGCGAACGCCGCGGCATCCCGCATCATCTCTTCGACGTCCGTGAGGTCACCGACGAGGCGGCCGTCGCCTGGTACCAGCCGCTCGCGCGGGAGGTCATCTCTGCGATCCACGACCGAGGTGGTGACGCGATCCTCGTGGGCGGATCCGGCCTGTACGTGTCGAGCGTGATCTTCGATTTCCGCTTCCCGCCGCGCGACGAGGCTGCACGGGCACGCCTCGAAGCGGAGCTGCTCGAGCACGGACCGGGGGTGCTCTTCGAGCGCTTGCGCCGGCTCGACCCGGCTACGGCACAGCGCATCGACCCGAAGAACGGCCGTCGCATCGTGCGGGCTCTGGAAGTGCTGGAGCAGGGCGGCTCCACACACGGCGCGGCGCTGCCCGAGAAGCCGGAGCTGTGGCATCCGCGCACGCGCATCATCGGACTCCGCGCCCCGCGCGAGGAGCTCGTGGAGCGCCTCGACCGCCGCGTCGAGCGCATGTGGAGCGACGGGATGCTCGAAGAGGTCGCACGCCTGCGTGAGCGCGGCCTGGAGAGCGGCGTCACCGCGTCTCGCGCCATCGGGTATGCGCAGGCTCTCGCTCAGCTGCGCGGAGAGATCACCGAGCAGCAGGCCATCGCCGAGACGCAGGCGCTCACCAGGCGCTACGCGCGCAGGCAGGTGTCGTGGTTCCGGCGATACCCGGACACCGTCTGGCTCGACTCGGGCGCGGCCGACGCGTCGGAGCTGCTGAACCAGCGCTGACCGCTACGGTGAAGGGCCGCAATGTCGGTGCCCCGGCGCACCATGGACGCATGACGACGCACTACTACACCGCCGCGAGCCTCGACGGTTTCATCGCCACGACCGACCACTCGCTGGACTGGCTGCTCAAGCAGGACTTCGACGCACAGGGCCCGATGGCCTACCCGCGCTTCATCGAGAAAGTGGGCGCGCTCGCGATGGGAGCGTCCACGTACGAGTGGGTGCTGGAACACGATGAGGGGTGGAGCTACCGGCAGCCGACCTGGGTGTTCACACACCGAGACCTGCCGGTCACCGACGGTGCCGACGTCCGTTTCGTCCGTGACGACGTGCGCGCCGCACACGAAGCGATGACCGAGGCCGCCGGCGAGCTGGATCTCTGGGTCGTCGGCGGGGGAGACCTCGCCGGGCAGTTCGCCGACGCCGGTCTGCTGGATGAGGTCTGGGTGCAGTTCGCGCCGGTGACGCTCGGAGGGGGAGCCCCACTGCTGCCGAGAGTCCTCGACCTCGAGCTTCTCGACGTCGCCCGCAACCGGGCATTCCTGTGTGGGAGGTATCGGGTGCTCAGCGCTCTCTAGACTGTTGCCCATGGTCGCATTCACCAAGGGACACGGCACCGGCAACGACTTCGTCATCATCGAGGACGCGGACGGCGCACTCGACCTGCGGCCCGATCAGGTCCTCGCCCTGTGCGACCGCAACTTCGGTGTCGGCGCCGACGGCGTGTTGCGCGTCGTGCGCTCCGTGGCGACACCCGACGGAGCGGCGTCTCTGGCCGAGGAACCCGACGCCGAATGGTTCATGGACTATCGCAACGCGGACGGCTCCATCGCCGAGATGTGCGGCAACGGCATCCGCGTCTTCGCGCACTACCTGCTGCGCTCCGGGCTCGCATCACTCGAACCGGGGTCCACCCTGCCGATCGGCACGCGCGCCGGAGTGCGCGACGTGATGCGCTCCGAGACGGGCTACCAGGTCGACCTCGGCCGCTGGCGTCTCGCCGGTGGCGAACCGCTCGCCCGCGCTGCCGGACTGTCGGTTGCCCGCCCGGGCCTGGGCATCGATGTGGGCAACCCGCACGTCGTGGTCGCCCTCGCCTCCGACGAGGAGCTGGCGGGGCTCGACCTCAACCCGACGCCGATCCTCGACCCGGCGCCGATCGACGGAGCTAACATCGAATTCGTGGTCCCCGGTGAACCGTTGGTGCGAGACGGCGTCGGCCACGTGCGGATGCGGGTGCACGAGCGCGGCGTCGGAGAGACGCTCAGCTGCGGCACAGGGGTCGCGGCGACCGCTCTCGCTGTGCGCTACTGGGCGGGCGAGCGCGCCCCGCACCAGTGGCGGGTCGAGGTGCCAGGCGGAGTGCTCGGCGTGCGGATGTTCCCGGCCGAGGACGGCGAGCACGTCGCCCTGTCCGGCCCGGCCCAACTCGTGTTCCGCGGCGAGATCGACCTGGTCTGACCCGTCACACCGCGATCGCGACCGGTGCCGTCGGCGGCGTGCCGTGCTTGCGCACCCGCAGCACCCGGTACCCCTTGCCGGTCGCGGCGCGGAACACGCTGTATCCCGGGGTGAAGGTCGACGCCATCCAGCGCTGCAGCGAATCGGCGCCGAGATTGCGCTGGACGACCAGCCAGGCGTCGCTGCGCTCGTCGAGACGGGGGATCCACCGCTCGAGCATGTCGTGCAGCTCGTTCTTGCCCACCCGGATCGGCGGATTGGAGCGGATCGTGCGGAACACGACGGTATCGGGAACATCATCGGGCTTCACGGCGTTGACATTGGAGAGGCCCAGCGCCTCCGCGTTGCGCCGGGTCAGATCCAGCGCTCGCTCGTTCACATCGACAGCCCACACCGTCGCGTGCGGTGCGGACAACGCCATCGTCAAGCTGATCGGCCCCCAACCGCAGCCCAGGTCGAGAAAGTCGCCCCCGGGCGGCAACGGCGGCATGTTGGCGAACAGCACGGCTGTCCCGGCATCGAGGCGGTCGGGACTGAACACACCGCTCGCGGTGGTGATGTCCCGCTCTCTCCCTGCAAGGGTGACACGCATGGTCCGCAGGTTCTCCGCACTTGCCGGGGCCGCACTGAAGTAGTGGTCTGACCCCATACCGCGAGCGTACCGGAGAGCAGGGCTAAGGTTAAGGCGCCGATGACAGAAGGCAGATTCAGGACCGGATGACGAACCCCACCGAAGAGAACAGCACACAGGACGCACTCGACCGGGTGCTCGCGAACGCTGAAACGCGCACCCAGGCGCGGGTGTTCGGCGCCGCCCAGGCGCTTCAGGATCAGTCGACAGCGACGCACACCGACGCCGACGGCCAGCAGTGGGACCTGGATGACCGCCACGCGCTGCGTCGCGTGGTCGGGCTGTCGACCGAGCTCGAGGACGTCACCGAGGTCGAGTACCGGCAGCTTCGGCTCGAGAACGTCGTGCTCGTCGGTGTGTACCCGCAGGGCGCACAGGACGATGCCGAGAACTCTCTGCGCGAGCTCGCCGCTCTCGCAGAGACGGCCGGCGCCGTGGTGCTCGACGGCCTGCTGCAGCGGCGCCCACACCCCGACCCCGCCACCTACCTGGGCCGAGGTAAGGCGCAGGAGCTGAAGGACATCGTGGCCGCGGTCGGCGCCGACACCGTCATCGCCGACACCGAACTGGCGGCCAGCCAGCGGCGTGCGCTTGAGGACGTCGTGAAGGTCAAGGTCATCGACCGCACCACCGTCATCCTCGACATCTTCAGCCAGCACGCGAAGAGCCGTGAAGGCAAGGCTCAGGTCGAGCTCGCCCAGCTCGAGTATCTGCTTCCGCGCCTGCGCGGTTGGGGTGACTCCATGAGCCGCCAGGCCGGTGGGCAGGTGGGTGCCGGCGGAGCGGGCATGGGCTCGCGCGGACCCGGTGAGACCAAGATCGAGCTCGACCGGCGCCGCATCCGCACCCGGATGGCGCAGCTGCGCAAGCAGATTCGCGACTTCGGTCCGGCACGCGAGGCCAAGCGCGCCGAGCGCAAGCGCAACACCATCCCGTCGGTCGCGATCGCTGGCTACACCAACGCAGGCAAGTCCAGTCTGCTCAACGCGCTCACCAGCGCGGGCGTGCTGGTCGAGAACGCGCTGTTCGCGACTCTGGATGCCACGGTGCGCCGCTCCGAAACCACCGACGGCCGCGTGTACACGCTCAGCGACACGGTGGGATTCGTCCGAAATCTGCCGCACCAGCTCGTGGAGGCCTTCCGGTCCACTCTCGAGGAGGTCGCTCAGGCCGACCTGATCGTGCACGTCGTAGACGGTTCGCACCCTGATCCGTCCGCTCAGCTGCAGACCGTGCGCGACGTCATGGGTGACGTGGGGGCGCGCGACCTGCCCGAGATCGTCGTGTTCAACAAGGCGGATCTGGTCAGCGAGGACGACCGGCTCGTGCTGCGCGGGCTCGCGCCGGACGCGCACTTCGTCTCGTCGCGCACCGGCGAGGGCATCGCCGAGCTGCGTGCCGAGATCGAGCGAAGTCTGCCGATGCCCGCCATCGAGGTGCGCGCGCTCGTGCCCTACGATCGCGGCGAACTCGTCTCAGCGATCCATGAGAGCGGCGTGCTGCTGTCCGCGACGCACGAGGAGGGCGGCACCGCCGTGCACGCGCATGTGTCCGAGCGCTTGGCCGCCGAGCTCGCCCCGTACGCGATCAGCTCGCCCTGAACCGCGCCTCCACGGTTGCGGACACGGCGATGTCCTCGCCGTGGAACTGCATGGCCGGTGGAGCAGATTCGGCGGCGAACCCGATCACCCCTGTCTTCGCGACGGCGGCGGACGGAGCCGAGATCAGACCGTGGTCTGCGATCTCGATCGGTGTGAGGGTGTCTAGCCGGAGTGCGCGAGCGTATGCGTGCGCCCTGGCCACCGCCACGTTCACCGCCTCCGCCGCGACCTCCCGTTCGATGACGGCCCGCGTCTCGGGGGTGAGGGTCCATTCGGTGTGACCGATCTCGACGCCCGGCCATGAAGAGATCTCGGTGGTCCACAGCGACAGCTCCGAGGCATCCGCGAACGTCGCCGTGAAATCGACCGAGGCCCGGTACACCGGCGCGAGTCGCTTGCCGTCGGCGTTCCAGGGGCGGTCGCCGCGCACATCGAGGCTTTTGCTGCTCCACTCCAGGATGCTGCCGGTGCTCTCCCTGTGCAGGATGCTTTCGCGGAGGGGAGCAGCGAGCGACAGTGTGCGCTCGACGACATCGGCGTGCTGCGGTCCGTCGACCGCCACGGAGAGGTCGACGGTGATGCGTTCGGGGGAGACCCGGGCGGTGTGCTCGCCGCGCACGGTGATGATGACCTCGCTCATGCGAGTGACTCTACGCGTTGCGGGAATGGCGCGCGCGGCGGATACGTTGTAACCTGTGATGCTCGGGTGCTATGGCATCCGATTGATAACTCCACAGGGTGACAGCGGTCTCCTTCGCAAGAAGGTCCACGGGGCTGATCGGTTTCGACGGCGCTTGTGAATCGACGAGAAGCGGGCCGAGGATGCAGGGTTATCTCGTGAACGCTCCCTGCAAAACAATAAGTGCCAATGCTAAGCGCACTGACTTCGCCCTCGCTGCTTAAGCGAGCCCGATAGTCCGTCAGACCGTATGTGATTCCGGTACGGATTCTGGCGTCATTTAGGAATCTTGCTGCGTGACGGCGTCTGGACGTCACGCGGGACTCTTCCCAGGCTGGGCCTGTCGACTTAGGTGTCTGTGACAAAGGTCGGGGCCGAGTAGAACGTCTGCACAGACTGCGCCCGGAGAAGGCGTCGAGACTCAGTGTCGGACGGGGGTTCGATTCCCCCCAGCTCCACTGAACCGCTGTCACGTGGAAGAAGGCCTGCCTCCCGCCCGGGAGGCAGGCCTTCTGCGTGTGTGCTGAAGCGCGGTCCCTGAGCGCGTCGAAGGGCCCGGCGGTCGGTCAGACCGACAGCAGCTGTTGGATGCTGGGTCGTGGTGTGCGCCATTGTTGCAGTGGGTCCCACCAGGCGGGTCCGCGGATTTGGGGGAGGCCGTTGACCATGCGGATCTGCCATCCGCTGGTGTCGAGGGTGCGGTGGTGG
>JAPSIX010000116.1 GCA_031178475.1 Microbacterium sp.
CGAGGCATACTGTAAGCGCTTGCATTCCTGCAGGCGACCAGCACTCAGAGAGGCAACACACCAATGAAGGTGAACAAGAGGGGCGTCGTCGCCTTCGGCGCGGTCGCAATCGTTTCGGCTCTCTCGCTCACGGGCTGCGCGAGCGAGTCCGGCGACGAGAACCCGTCCAAGGGTGAGGGTTCTTCCAGCACCCTGACCGTCTGGGTCGACGCCGAGCGCGTCGACGCCGTGAAGGGCGCGGCCGACACCTACCAGGAGAAGACCGGCGTCAAGGTCGACCTCGTCGGCAAGTCGGTCGACGACATGAAGAACGACTTCATCCAGCAGGTTCCCACCGGCAAGGGCCCCGACGTCGTCATGGGCGCGCACGACTGGCTCGGCGAGCTGTCGACCAACGGTGTGGTCGCCCCGCTCGAGCTCGGCGACTCTGCATCCGACTACCTCCCCGTCGCGCTCCAGGCCGCGACGTACGAGGGCACCGTCTACATGCTTCCCTACGCGGTCGAGAACATCGCCGTGCTCCGCAACGCAGACCTCGTGCCCGAGGCACCTGCCAGCTTCGACGACATGATCTCGAAGGGCACCTTCGTGGTCGAGCAGGGCGCCCAGGGCAACCCGTACCACCTATACCCGTTCCAGACCGCTTTCGGTGCGCCCGTCTTCGGCACCGACGAGGGCGGCAACTACGATCCGACCGATCTTCAGCTCGGCAGCGAGGGCGGCTTCGCCTTCGCCGAATGGCTCGGAGCGCAGGGCGCCGCGGGCACCCTGAACACCGACATCGACGGTGAGATCGCCAAGCAGCAGTTCCTCGACGGCACCGCCGCCTTCTGGCTGACCGGTCCGTGGAATGTCGCCGCCGCCGCCGACGCAGGCATCAACGTCGCGATCGATCCGGTCCCCAGCCCCACTGACCAGCCCGCTTCGCCGTTCGCCGGTGTGAAGGGCTTCTTCGTCAGCGCGGAGTCGAAGAACAAGGTCGCCGCGAACGACTTCCTCGTCAACTACATCGGCACGGAGGACGTGCAGCTCGACCTGTTCGAAGCAGGCAACGTGCTGCCCGCGCTGACCGCGGCCGCCGACACCGCGGCATCCGACCCGGTCATCGCCGGCTTCCAGGCCGTCGGTGAGGAAGCAGTGCCGATGCCCGCCATCCCCGCGATGGGCTCTGTCTGGGAGTTCTGGGGTGTCGCCGAGGCCGCCATCATCAACGGCGCCGACCCGGCGGCGACGTGGCAGAAGCTCGTCGACGACGTGACTGCCGCCATCAAGTAAACGACTCCAGCACCATCCCTGCCGGGGCGGACCCTCCGTCCGCCCCGGCAGAACCACGACGGGGACCCGATGACCGACACCGACACCGCTGAGCCCACGGCTCCTCCCACCAAGCGTCAGCGCCAGGCGACGAGGATCGCCGAGGCCGCCTCTGACGGGATCGGCTGGCTGCTGCTGAAGATCCTGCTGCTCGCCCTCGTCGACGCGATCGCCGTGTACGCGGCGTTCGTGCTCTTCAGCAAGCGGGAGTGGCTGGTACTCGCGCTCGTGGTGGCCGTCACCGTGCTGGTGAACTGGATCTACTTCGCGCGACGCGCCGTTCCGGCGAAGTACCTGGCACCCGGTGTCTTCTTCCTGATCGTCTTCCAGGTCTTCACGCTGCTCTACACCGGATACATCGGCTTCACCAACTACGGCACCGGCCACAACGGAAGCAAGGAGCAGGCGATCTCGTCGCTGCTCGCGTCCGCCCAGGAGCGCGTCGAGGACTCACCGACCTACCCCGTCACCGTGGTCGAGCAGTTCGGCACCTACGGCCTGTTGGTGACGGATCCCGACTCCGGCGACGCGCTGCTGGGCACGAGCGAGCAGCCCCTCGAGGAGGTCGACGCCGAGTTCGAGGGCGGACAGGCCGTGTCCGTCGACGGCTGGACCACCCTCCCGCTCGCCGAGGTGTTCACGCTCTCCGAAGAACTCGAGCAGCTGTCGGTCCCGCTCTCCGATGACCCCAACGACGGCAGCCTGCGCGCACCGGATGGTCAGAAGGGCTACGTGTACGTCTCGACCCTCGAGTACGACGCGGATGCTGACACCATCACCAACACAGACACCGGCGAGGTCTACTCCGACACCGGTCACGGGGCGTTCGCCGCCGAGGACGGCACCGAACTGCTGCCCGGCTGGCAGACCACCGTCGGATTCGACAACTTCATCCGGGCCGTCACCGACTCGTCCATCCGCGGCCCGCTCATGTCGGTGACGGCGTGGACCTTCGTGTTCGCCCTGGTCTCGGTCGCCACGACGTTCTTCCTCGGGCTGCTGCTCGCCCTGGTGTTCAACAACACCCGAATGCGGTTCCGCAACGGCTACCGCATCATCCTGATCCTGCCGTACGCGTTCCCCGCGTTCCTCTCCGCACTCGTGTGGGCCGGCATGATGAACGAGAGCTTCGGCTTCATCAACCAGGTCATCTTCGGCGGAGCCGACATCCCGTGGCTCACCGACCCGACGTTGGCGAAGGTGTCGGTGCTGCTGGTGAACCTGTGGCTCGGCTTCCCCTACATGTTCCTGGTGTGCATGGGTGCTCTCCAGGGCATCCCCGAAGACGTCAACGAGGCGGCCGTGATGGACGGCGCGAACCCGTGGCAGGTCTTCCAGCGCATCAAGCTGCCGTTGCTGCTGGTGACCGTCGCTCCGCTGCTGATCTCGTCGTTCGCGTTCAACTTCAACAACTTCAACCTGATCTACATGCTCACCAACGGCGGCCCCCGCTTCACCGACGTGAGCATCCCCGTCGGGCACACCGACATCCTGATCTCGATGGTCTACAAGGTGGCGTTCACCGGCCAGAACCGCGACTACGGTCTGGCGTCGGCGTTCACGATCCTGATCTTCATCGTCGTCGCGACGATCTCGATCATCAGCTTCCGCAAGACCAAGGCACTCGAGGAGCTGAACTGAGATGAGCACCGACATCCACGCCCCGCGCCGCCGGAGCTTCGGAGCCTGGTTCGCCGACACCGGCTGGCGTCACGTCGTCGCCGTGGTGGTCTGTGCGTTCGCGCTGTTCCCGCTGCTCTACGTCTTCTCCGCGTCTCTGAACCCGAAGGGCACGCTCACCGGCTCCAACCGGCTCTTCTCGGCGATCGGCATCGACAGCTACGTGCGCATGCTCACCGATCCGCAGAACCCGTACGGCCTGTGGTTCCTGAACACCCTGCTGATCGCGGTGGTCACCGGGGCGGTCACGGTCTTCATCGGAGCGTGCGCGGCATACGCGTTCTCGCGCATGCGCTTCGCCGGCCGCCGGGTCGGCCTGGTGACCATCGTCGTGGTGCAGATGTTCCCGCAGCTGCTGGCCGTGGTCGCCATCTTCCTGCTGATGTCGACCCTCGGCGACTGGTTCCCGGCGATCGGCCTGAACACGCATACGGGCCTGATCCTGGTGTACCTCGGCGGTGCCCTCGGGGTGAACACCTACCTGATGTACGGGTTCTTCAACACGATCCCCCGCGAGATCGACGAAGCGGCCCGAATCGACGGGGCAGGGCACGCCCGGATCTTCTTCACCATCATCCTGCGCCTGGTGGCGCCCATCCTTGCGGTGGTCGGGCTGCTGTCGTTCATCGGCACCGTGAACGAGTACGTGATCGCGAGCGTGATGCTCGTCGACGTCGAGAAGCAGACCCTCGTGGTCGGCCTGACCAAGCTCGTCGCGAACCCGCGCTACGCCGACTGGTCGGCGTTCTCCGCCGGCGCGGTGATGGCGGCCGTTCCGGTGATGATCCTGTTCCTGTTCCTGCAGAAGTACATCGTCGGCGGTCTCACGGCCGGCGCGACGAAGGGCTGATCCCGCCGGCGCAAGCCGGCGTCGCTCATTCCGTGCGAACGCGGGATGAGTGACACGTCGGCATGCCTGCGCGGCGACGTGCCAACCCGGCGATAACCTCGCACTGCACCATTTGTCTGGAGAGGCGACCCCCATGAGCGATCCCGAGGTTCCGCAGAACAAGCAGCCCCACGACGTCGACCACGTCGTCGGGAGTGCGAATGAGGGACTCGACGCCGCGGCAGCGGCCCGTGCCGACGTGCCGGGTCGGGATGCCGAGCAGGATGCCGTCGACCCCGACCTCGCCGCGTTCGAGGCGGCGGAGCGTGAGCACCCCGGCGTCTTCTCGTCGAGTGCGTCTGACGCCGACCGGCAGCACGATCTCGCCCGCACCGACGACGGAGCCGCCACGGACGGAGACGTCCTCGCCGCCGACCAGCGCGAGGATGCCGGCACCGTCGAAGCGGAGCGTGCGGACGAGCACCGCGCTGACGAACTCGCCGAGGCCGATCGGGCCGCCGACGAGCGTGCAGCGGCCGATCGGGCCGCCGACGAGCGTGCGGCAGTCGATGCCCGCGCCGCCTCCGACGTCCGCCACGCCGACGAGAGCTCGGATGCCGACACGAGCGTGCTCGAGCGTTCGCACCCGTCGTCGGTCGCGGACACCGCGTACGCGGCGCCCGGATCCACCGACCCCCACACCAGGGTCCTCCCGGCGGAGCCCTACGAGACCGCTGCCGCCGCACCGGCACCGCAGCCGATCTTCGTGCAGGCGCCCGAGCCGCCGCGCGAGCTGAACAACCGCGGCACGGCTGCCGCCATCGGCCTGCTCGCCACCCTCTGCTTCGCCGTGCTGTACCTCGGCACCATCCTCGGCCTCGGCGCGCTGGCCGGCGACGTGACCACCGAGAACATCGGCGAGGCCGCCCTCGCCCCGCTGACCACCTGGTCGTTCTGGGTGCCGGTCGTCGTGTTCTTCCTCGCGTTCTGGCTGCTCGGCGTCTTCATCAACCGCGGACGCTGGGGCAAGTGGGTCATCTTCGGCCTGCTCGTGGGCCTGGCGACATACGGCGGGCATCTTCTCGGCCAGCTCTTCCAGGCCCCGTTCTGGCAGATCACCGGTTCCCAGCTCAGCGACCTGGTAAACGAGCAGCTGTTCGCTCCGCTCGCGATCGCCGCGTTCGTCTTCGCCCGTGAGCTCACCATCTGGTTCGGTGCGTGGGTGGCCAAGCGCGGAGCCCGCAAGACGGCGTTGAACCAGGAAGCGCAGCTGGAGTACGAGCGCACTCTCGAAGCCGGACCCGCCGCGCTGCGGTGACGGCCGGTGCCCAGCCGCTGACACCATGAGCGATCGAGACCCCCGAGGTGAGCACCCTTCGGGGGTCTCGCCGCCTCTCGCCCTGGTCATCGCGATCGTCTCGTTCACGGCACTGACGATCCTCGGCCTCGGAATGCTCTCCTACTTCGCCGACATCGACATCATCTCGGTCGAGGGCATCGGGCTGTGGCCAGGCATCCTCGGTATGGCGGCCGCGGTCGCCGTGCTCACCGGCATCCTCTGGCCACAGCTGCGCCGCTCGCATCCCGACTACGGTCCCGCGACGATCGCCGCGGTGCTGACCACGCTCGCCCACCTCGCCTCGGTGTGGATCTTCGCGGCCGTGGGTGGCGCAGGCATCGTGCACGCCTCGGCCGCCGTCTCGCAGCTGGTGACGCGCGGCTCGAGCGTGGTCGTCCTGCTCGCCGCGGTTGTCGCAGGGTGGACGGCGGTCGCGCTGCGGCGCACCCGCGCGCGGCCACCGCACTGGCCATGGGAGGGGGAGCAGGACGGATGACCGGGCTCGAGCAGAGCGGATGCCGTGCGGCGCCGAACAGCATCCGCTCTTCGATCAGCTGGATTTCCGCGGCAAGACACCGGTGCAGCCGTACCCTGTAACCGTGGAGCGCTCACTGGAAACGCAGGTCAGCCAGGCCGTCGAGGCATGGTTGCGCTGGGTTCCCCGGTGGACCCCGGCGACGCAT